>SXUH01000350.1 GCA_005791855.1 Bdellovibrionales bacterium | reverse complement strand
GCAGTCGTCGCAGTAGCAGACGTAGCGCCGGGCCCGGACCGAACTTGGGTTCCGGATCTCGGCTCGGACTTTTCCGCACTGGCACGCTAGCTTCATGGCTCACTCCTCTATACAAAAATAGAACATCCTCGTGAGTTTGTGAACTTCTTTGGCTAGAATGGACCCTGGAAAAGGAAGGGTCTTGGAATCAGCGAAGTACTTCATCCTGGTCGGCGCTCTGCTCTTCATCATGGCCATCAGTCCCGGCATGCTGAAGAAGCTCCCCATCACCTCTTCGGTGATCTACCTCCTGTTCGGCATCCTCCTCGGGTCCCACGGCTTCGGCATCCTTTCCCTGGACCACCTCGAAAACGCCAAGGCCATCGAGCTCATCTCGGAGCTGACCGTCCTCATCTCCCTCTTCACCGTTGGCCTCAAGCTCCGCCTCGACCTCACGGACCGGCTCTGGCTCCTGCCGCTGTCCCTCGCGACCCTTTCCATGGTCCTGACCATTAGCCTTATTGCTCTCCTGGCCCATTTCTTCCTCGGGATGGGGCCGGGTCACGCGATCCTCCTCGGCGCCATCATCTCCCCGACGGACCCGGTCCTCGCCTCCGAGGTCCAGCTCAGCGACCCGAACGACCGGAACCTTCGGAAGTTCGTCCTCACCTCCGAAGGCGGGATGAACGACGGCACTGCCTTTCCGTTCGTGATGCTGGGCCTCTTCATCATCGGCGTCGAAGGGCAGGACTGGAGCCTTGGCCAGTGGGTCTACAAGGACCTTCTCTGGGCCATCGGCTCCGGGCTCCTGATCGGCGTCGCCTGGGGGATCATCGTTTCGAAGATCACCGCCTACATAAAGGTCGTGAGGAACAGCTTCTACCTCGAGGACTTCCTCACCATCTCCTCCATCGCGGTCTCCTACGGGATCGCCATCCAGGTGCACGGCTACGGGTTCCTCGCGGTGTTCGCCAACGCGCTCACCATCCGGCAGATCGAACTCCGTCGGACGATCAAGAGATCGGAGCACCCCACCCAGGACCTCCCGGACAACGTCCTCTCCTTCAACGAACAGCTCGAACGCATCTTCGAGGTCGTCTCCGTGGGGATCGTCGGGCTCCTGATCGATTTCCGGACCTTTTCCTTTGATTGCGTCGTGGTCGCCCTCACGACGATCCTCCTCATCAGGCCCGTCTCCGTCTTCGCCGGCACCCTGTTCTCCAGATTGAATCTCCGGGATAAGTTATTCCTCTCGTGGTTCGGGGTCCGGGGCATCGGCTCCGTGTACTATCTCTTCTTCAGCCTCAACGTGGGGAAGTTGCCGGGCGGGGGAGAGGCGCTCACCAAGTACACCCTGTGGACGATCCTATTCTCGATCTTCATCCACGGCGTTTCCATCAAGCTCATCCTCAAGCGGTACGGATCAAAAAAGCAAGAGGCCTCACAGAGCGCGGTGGCCCGTGAGGCTCCAGAAGTCTAGGGCCTAGAGGTTCGAGAGGAGCTTGGCGACCTCCTCCCCCACTCCAGCGGCGGACGCCGGATTCTGTCCAGTGACGAGGCGGCCGTCGACCACCACTTTCTCCTGCCACAGCGGAGCGCTCTCGTAGCGAGCGCCGAGTTTCTTGAACTCACTCTCGAGGAGGAAGGGGACGAACTTGGTCAGCCCAGCGGCTTCTTCTTCCGCGTTACTGAAGGTCGCTAGCCGCTTCCCTCGCACCAGCGGAGACCCGTCCTCGTTCTTTAGGTTGACGAGCGCCGCGGGCCCGTGGCAGACGGCGGCGACGACGCCTCCCCGCCGGTAGATCCCTTCCGCAACCGAAGCCACGGCCTTGGTCTGGGCGAAGTCCCACATGGTGCCGTGGCCTCCGGCGAAGATGATCGCCTGGTAGTCCTCGGCGTTCACGGCTTCGAGTTTCTTCGTGTTCTCCAGGAGAGCCGCGAAGGCCTTCGACTCGAGGAAACGCTTGTTCGCCGGGTCGGTGAGGCTTCGGCTTCCTTCATCCATGGGCGCCTTCCCGCCCTTGATGCTGGCGATGTCGACTTCGATCCCCTTGTCCACCAGTTCGAAGAAGGGATGGGTGACCTCCGGAAGGTAGTAGCCGGTTTTCTTTCCGGTCGATCCGAGGTCCGCGTGACTTGTGACGACGATGAGAGCTTTCATAGATTTCTCCTTTTTTAAGGTTTGAGCGTTTCCGCTTTGGTTAAACATCAGGGCGGCTGCGAGTAGTAAAGTTTTCATGAGTATCTCCTTTGGTTGGGAGGAATATAGGCCCAAACCAAATATTTATCCAATGAATGTACTTTATATGATATATTCATTTTATGAATATTAAATCTATAGATCTCAACCTCTTGAAGCTCTTCCGGGTGTTGTACGAGCGGCCAAATGCCTCCGAGGCGGGCAAGGTCCTGGGCCTCTCCCAGCCCGCCGTGAGCCACGCCCTCCAGCGCCTGCGGGAGAGCTTCGACGATCCCCTCTTCATCCGCGGCCCCCGGGGCCTCATCGCCACCCCAAGGGCCCGGGAACTGGGTCCGGCCATCGTCAAGCTCTTCGCCCAGCTGGAAGCGGCGCTCGAGCCGAAGTCCTTCAGTCCGGCGGAGGACAGCGGAACCTTCTCGATCAAGAGCACGGACTTCTTCGAGCAGGCCATCCTCCCGTCCCTCGTCACCGTCCTGCGGGTGGAGGCCCCGAAGCTCAAGCTCATCAGCCAATCGCTACAGGGCGTGCTCCCGAAAGCGGAGCTCGAGCAAGGGCTGGTGGACATCGCCATCGCCGGCTTCTTCGGTGACCTCCCCAATGGCTTCTACCAGCAGAAGCTCTTCGAGGATAGGTTCGTGGGCCTCGTCCGGCAGCGCCATCCCTATCTCCGGAGGCAAGGACTGAAGGAGTTCATCAAATGGCCCCAGATGGTCATCTCTCCGGAAGGGAAGCTCGAAGGCCCCCTCGACCGGGCCCTCGCCAAACACAAGGTAAAACGAGAGGTGATCCTCTCCGCCGCAAGCTTCATGCCCTCGGGGTGGATCGTCCAGGACTCGGAGATGATGATCGCGCTCCCGAGCCGGCTGGCCCGGCAGCTCGCGGCGGTGTTACCGGTAACCGTCTTCGACCTCCCCCTCGACCTCCCCCCGATCCAGGTGGTCCAGGTCTGGCACGAGGTGGTCCATGGAGAGCAGAGGCACCAGTGGTTAAGACGGAAGCTCTTTGACGTTTGTCAGGGGAAACGGTAGGGTCCCTCTGCTTACTTACCTAGTTACAACCTCGGGTCCAACTATGAAGAAACTCCGGAACCTCCTTCGATTCGTCTTCCTGAACTTCGGGCCCATCGTGCTCTTCTACGCCGGCCTGATCCTCAGTGGGCTGAAGGCCGCCGTCATCGTCTCGGTCGCCTGGACCCTCGGAGAAATCCTCTACCATAAGATCAAGAAGAAATCGTTCAGCAAGTTCTTCATCTTCTCCTCCGCGGTGGTCATCGGCTTCGGGGTCGTTGACCTCTACCTCCAGAAGTCCGTCCTCTTCCGGTACGAAGCCGTCGCCACCAACGTCCTCGTCGGGGCGTTCTTCGGCTTCTCGCTCTTCGGGAAGAAGCCGCTCATCCAGGAGTTCGCCGAGGCCCAGGGACGAATGCCCAAGGAACTGACCCCGGACCGGGCCTTCTACTTCCGCTTCCTCACCTCCGTCTGGACCTTCTACTTCTTCCTCAAGGCCGGCTTCTACCTCTGGGTCGCGGACGCCTACGGCTTCGGGGAGGGCCTCGCGATCCGGACCGCGGTCGGGAACATTACCTTCTACGCTCTCCTCTACGCGTCGATCTTCGGCTCGAAGCAGGGTCGGTACGTCCTGGGGAAGCTGCGCCTGCTCCCGTCGTCGAAGCTCAAGGACTCAGGTCCCGCATGATCGGAACGTCCAGGCAGATGTAGGATTCGGTGGACTGGATCTCCTTGATGGACTGGAGCTTCTCGACGAGGAACCGGTGGTAGTCGGAGATCGTCTTGTTGATGACCCGGATGATGAGGGCGTAGTTTCCGGTGGTGTAGTAAGCCTCCACCACCTCCGGGAGCCTCCGCAGCTGCTCGATCACCGCGGGACAGTCCTTCGCGTTCTTCAGGTGGATCCCGAGGAGGACATTCACGTCGTAGCCGAGCCGGGCGTAATCGAGGCAGTACTTCGAACCCCGGATGATCCCCGCCGCCTCGAGCTTCCCCACCCGCTGGTGGATCGTCCCCGGTGAGACGATGAGTTTCTGCGCGATTTCCGTGAACGGCGTCTTCGCGTCCGCCTGTAAGATCTTTAGGATCTTCCGGTCAAGAGTATCGATTTGGTAATTTTCCATTCTGAGCACCATCTCCAATTGTGGATAAGTCAATTAGCCGTGGCTTTATATGCATATTTCGCATTTATATCAATGTAATACTTATGTGAATGCATAGTTTTCATCATTCTAGTAGATATATCTCATTCGAATCCATCGAATACATACCAAGGAAATATTCATGAAAGCTTTCACCCTACTCACCGTCTTTACTCTCATCGCTTCCGCCCAGGCTTCGGTAGCCTACGAAGTGGTTGGAGAAACCAGAAGCTGCCAGGTGAAGACGAAGATCTTGAAACGGGTCACGAGAGACCGGAGCGACCTCCTGGTCATCCATGGCCGGGACGTGTACCAGCTGGGGTTAGTCCGGAGATCTGAGCGAGAGGAGTACTACTCGTCCTTCACGGGTGCGCCTGCGCCTCTGGGGAAGATGACCTTCGAGGCCCGGCTGGTCCATCCGCACATGTCATCTCTGAGCGAGCTACGGATCTACCTCAGCGGGGCAAGGCTCTCTTGTTTCATCGACGGGTAAGCCCAATCGAACGGACCTGGGTTCGGCTCCCGCACCGGTGGCCGGACTCAGTGCTTCGACGAGATCCGAAACGCCGAACAGCCACCGTAGTTCTCCCAGCTTCCCACTAGGGTTAGCCCGCACTTCCGGAACACGTTCTCCGACTTCACGTTCTCCGGCTTGATCGTGCCGAAGATCTCCGGGAGCCCAAGCTCCTCGAAGCCGTACCGCAGGAGCGTCCGGCAGATCTCCGTCGCGTAGCCCTTGTTCCATTCTCGCAGCGGCAGCCGGTACCCGACCTCGACCTTCGAGTTCTTCGGATCGAGCTCCAGGTGAATGAGTGCCCCGAGGCCCACGAACCTCCGGTCCGTCTTGCTGAAGGCCATGAAGGCGCCCAACCGCGGGTGAGTTTTCTGATACTCTAGGTACCGCTGCATGTTGATCCTTGCGAGCTCCCGCGTCCCGAAGGGCCGTTGGTAGAACCGCATCACCTCGGGGTCCAGGTCCATCTCACAGTAGTGCTCGAAGTGGGAATCGTCGAGGTTTCGGAAGAAGAGTCGTTCGGACTCAAGCTCCAGGGCTACCGGTTCCATCCCATCACCTTGTACTTCCCACTGCTCCTCACCATGAGCTTGTTGATGATCAGCTCCCGCCGGAGCGTGCTGATGTCCGAATGGAAGGGCCGCAGGAAATTATTGATCTCAACCTCCGAGTAGACCTTCGCCGGATCGAGCATCGACACGAGGTGCTTCAGGACGCACACGCGCTTCGAGCGGGCCGCGGGGATCGACTTGAGCTTCCTGGCCTCGAAGAAGGTCTGGACCACCTTCTCCTCGGGGGTCCGGGCCTGGTTCTGGTTCGAATGCCGATCCAGGTAGCGCAGGAGCTGTTCCTTGGAGACGCGCCAGTCCTTCCCGAGCTTGAACCCCTCGAGCTCTCCGCTCTGGAGCTTCCGGGCGATGACCTGGGGATTCATCTTAAGGATGTCCGCGACCTCCGCGGAGGTGTAAAAAATTAATTCATTGCTAAGGTTTGCTTTGTTCATAGAGACAATATAATGTGATCGAAACGGATTTTAAAGTACTTTTCAATCTCTTGGAGGATTTTGATGAATTCAACTATACTTAATCACGGTTCGTGCCTGTGCGGAGCTATCAGCTTTAAAGTCAAAGGCCCGCTCCCGAAGCCGGACGCCTGTCACTGTCACAAGTGCCGGAAATTCTCCGGCCACTTCTTCGTCTCCTCGGATGTCCCCCGGGCCCAGGTGGAGATCACCGGGCAGGAGAAGATCACCTGGTTCCAGTCCTCCGAGAAGGTCCGGCGCGGCTTCTGCTCCATCTGCGGGTCCTCGCTCTTCTTCGATCCGCTCTTCAAGGACTGGACCGCCGTCGCCCTCGGGGCCTTCGACCAGGACACGAACACCACCATCGAGAAGCATATCTTCACCGCAAACAAGGGTGACTACTACGAGCTCACAGACGGCCTGCCCCAGCACCCGTAGTTTGGGCTTTCCTCTCTGAGGGGTTTCGGTTTAATATGTGTCCCATGTCTGAGATTGAACCGCTCTTTTTTTTCACCTCCCCGCAGCTGGATCTCATCGAGGTCAGGCGACTGGGATACAGTAACGCCCCCAAAGAAGAGATCTACAAGTGGCTCGTCGTCAGGAAAAGCTCCGGGAAGATCTGGGAGCTCGACTTCATCTCCATGGATGCGTCCCGCAGAGAGTTCGTCGAGGGGTCGCTGGCGTTCGATGATAAGGTGGTTCTGCGGGAGATCAGCTTCACGCTGATCAAGGGGCATACGAAGATCTTCCTGGGTGCGAGCGGATCCGGGAAGTCCACGATCCTGAAATTGATGCTCGGCTTCCTCAAGCCGGATGCGGGCATCATCTGGGTGAATGGCGAGCGCATCGACGACAAGGGCGAGGCGGATCTCATGCGGGTGCGCACCGATCTCGGAATGGTGTTCCAGGAAGGCGCGCTGTTCGATTCGCTCACTGTGGCGGAGAACGTCGGCTACAAGCTCCTCGAGGACGGCGTCCCCGAGGATCAAGTGCGGGATCGCGTGGGGGAAGTGCTGGGATTCATCGGTCTCGGCGAGGTCGCCGAGCGGATGCCGGCGGAACTGTCGGGCGGGCAGCGCCGCCGCGTGGCCATCGCGCGGGCGATGGCCTACAAGCCCCGGATTCTGCTGTACGACGAAGCCACCACCGGACTGGACCCGGTGACGGCCGATACGGTGGACAACGAGATCATCAAGCTTCGGGACCTGGAAGAGATCAGCTCGATCGTCGTCACCCATCAGCTTCGGGACGCCTTCCGGGTGGCCACGCACGAAGCCGTGCGCACCGGCAAGGAGATCCGCGTCGTCTCCGCTGGACCGGAGAAGGCTGAAGAGGCGGAATTCATCATGCTGAAGGACGGCGTCATCCACTTCGAGGGCCATGCGACGGAGCTGCGCCAGTCGCGCGACCCGTATTTGCGTTCATTCCTGTCGTGAAGGGTAAATAGAGGGTAATCGTCATGCCTCGCACGCGTTCACTGGCCTGGGCCGAACTCAAAATCGGCATCGTGTCGATCTCGGCGCTGGCGCTGGCCGGCACTCTGATCTTCCTGCTGACCGGGGAGGGAGGGTTCAGCTGGCAGCGCTACTCGCTCAAGACCGTGTTCGATGACATCGCAGGACTCGACGAAGGATCCCCGGTGCGCGTGGCCGGTGTGGAAGTGGGATCGGTGACCGGCCTGGACTTCGTCGGCGACCGCGTGGAAGTCACCTTCGAGCTGGCGGAGCGGATGCGGCCCCGGGTCACAACCAGTTCGATGGCCTCGCTCGGTTCCGTGTCGCTGCTAGGCGAGAGTTCCGTGGACATCACCGCGTCGAGCGCCGGCACCCCGATTCCCGAGTGGGGCTATGTATCCTCGGGCCGCGCCGCCGGGTCCCTGACCGACGTGACTCGTTCGGCGTCCGAAGGTATCGAGGAGCTGACGGCGGTGCTCCAGGACATGCGGGCCGGCAAGGGCACGGTCGGGCGGCTGATCACCGACGATGCGCTCTATCGCGAGATGAGCGCGCTGGTGACCGCGGCCGAGGGCGTCGTGCGGAGCGTCAACGCCGGCCGCGGCACGCTCGGCCGGCTCGTCAACGATCCGTCGACGGCCAAGGCGCTCGAGACGTCGCTCCAGAACTTCGAATCGATTACGGCGCGGATCAAGGCGGGGGAGGGGAGCCTGGGTCGCTTTCTGGCCGACGATACGCTCGCGAAGTCGCTGACGTCCACGACGACGAATCTCGACACGATCACGGGACGGATCAGTCGCGGGGAAGGAACGGCCGGCAAGCTGGTGACCGATCGGGAGCTGTACGATCGGCTCAACTCGATGTCGGAGCGGCTCGACAAAGTGATGACCGGCCTGCAGCAGGGCGAGGGCACGGCGGGCCGCCTCCTGCACGACCAGCAGCTGTATGAGAATATGAATGGCGCCGTCGGCGAGCTGCGACAGCTCGTGCGCGACATTCGCGCCGATCCCCGCAAGTTCCTGAACGTGCGCGTCAGTCTGTTCTGATGGAGCAGGTCTTTCTCGGCATCATCGCGGTCGCGGTCATGGTGATGGCAGCCATTCAGGTGGCGGTCGTCGTCGTCGTGGCGAGACTGGCCCGCCGTCTCGATCGGTTTGCCGACCGCCTCGAGCAGGACTTGCGTCCCGTGGTGGCGAGCCTGCAGGCGCTGACCGAGGACGCCGCGCGGGCGACCGCGGTGTTCAAGGCGATCCTCGCGATCTTCCGGTCGCCGCGAAAGGGCACGGGCTCAGGCTCGGGCGGCGCGGCCGAGGCTCCGCTCGTCATCGGCTGACCGCCACGTCCCGTCGACATCCGATTGACGGGCGCACCTCCCGGTGGGACAACACCTCGTG
>SXUH01000349.1 GCA_005791855.1 Bdellovibrionales bacterium | reverse complement strand
TTTACTTCATCCACTCAAACAAATGATAATGCTCCCCTGACATCCCGAGACTCTCATACACAGACTGGGCCGCAGAATTTGTCTTATCCACGTAGAGCCGTAGTCCCCGCAGGTCCGTCGAGGCTTCCACCATCGACTTCAGGTGCGAGTAGAGGGCCTTGTAGACACCCTTCTTCCGGAACTCCGGAGCCACGTACACCGAATGGATCCACAGCACCGTCCCGTTCCTCCAGTCGCTCCACTCGGGGACGGTGAGGAGGCAGCCGACCACGGTCCCGTCCACCTCCGCCAGCCAGTACTTCCCCTTGGCCGGGTCATCGAAGACGGCGGAGACGCCCTTCTCCACGGTGGGAGGATCGAGTTTAAATTTCTCCGTTTCCCACGCCATCTTGATCTGGAAGTCAGCGATGACGTGGATGTCGAAGAGGAGCCCGGGTCGGATCTTGGTTTCCATTAGCTCAGGACTCCCCGGACGCGTTTGGAGAACTCCCGCAGGGCCTCGGGGAGGCTCAGGCCCTTGTCCAGGTACGCTCGCAGTTCCGCGGCCTGGAGGTAGTCACTCATCTGCTCCCCCGGATCGTCCTGGGTCTTGAGCGGAGCGACGCCGGTGGCTTCGAAGTCGTCGGCGAACTTGTTGAGCTCTTCCACGGTGTATCTCTGGGCCAGGTCCTTCACTGATTTGACGTCCATCACTCACCCTTCATCTGTTTGAAGAAGTTCCGGATCCCCTCTTCCTTGGTTACGCTCACCAGGTCCGCTGGTTCGCCGTTCTTGAAGCAGCCGATGGCCGGGAGGCCCGGGAGCTCGAGCATCTCCTTGATCTTCGGATTCTTCTCCACGTCGATCTTGAAGAGCTTCACCCCTTCCTCCGCCGCCACGCGGGCGAACATCGGGGCCGCGATCCGGCAGGCCCCGCACCAGGAGGCGTAGAAGTCGATGAAGACCAGGGGTTCTTTCTCAATGACGTCGAAGATGGTGGCATCTTCCAGTTCGATCAGGTTCATGAAACTCTCCTATCCGACGACGATGCGGATTGAATCCATTGAAAGCTCAGCTTTATCCATCGCTTTCAGGATATTGTCACGGTTAAACTTCAGCATCAGGATCTCCGTCTCCGAAACCGTCGGGTTGACCTTCCGGAGGGCGACCAGCCGGTCGATCTCGGCGTTCATGGACTTCAGCATGTCATCCCTGAACTTATCCTTGTACTGCTTGGCGCGGGCCAGGCACAGCTCCTTGCCCTTCTTGATGCACTCTTTAATAAACTCCTTCGGGAGCTCCTTGAGCTGGGCCCGCTTCTCGTTGTCCATGGTGGCCACGTTCTCGTCGAGGAACTTCTTCGGGAGCTTGGCCGTGAGGTCCTGCAGCTGGGCGTTCAGGAGGACCCGCAGCGGGGTCGGCGGGAACCATTTCTGGATCTGGAGCTTCTTGTCCGCCACGGTGCTCAGGAGGTAGTAGCCCTCGAAGAGGAAGGACTCCTTCGAGGGGGTCTTCCAGCTGGTGATGGTGACGTTCCCCATCTCCTTGGAGGAGATGAACTCCATGATCCCCACCACCATCGGGTGGTCCCAGGTGAGGAGGGTCATGTCTTCTCTCTGCAGGGCGAGCTCCCGCTTGAAGGTCACCGTCATCCCCTCGGGGACGAGGGCCGGGAAGTGCGGGAGGTACATGTTGTCGCCGGCCTTGATGAAGAAGGTGTGCGGGTCGTTCATGTCCTCCACGTCCACGCCGAGCTGGCCCCAGAGGCCCAGCATGAAGTCCCGCAGGTCGGTGGCGTCGTCCACCGCCCTGAGCTCGCCGACGAACTCCATGGCCTTTTTGTGGTTGAAGGAGTTGATCTCCACCAGCTGGTCCTGCCCTTCCTCGAGCTTCTTCTCGATCTCCTGGTGCAGGGCCTGGGTGGTCTTCAGGAACTGCTGGAGCTTCGCCTCGGGGAACTTCCCGCCGTCGGCGTCGGCGAGGAGCTCGAGGAGGTCGCTCCGGACGGTGGCGTAGAGCTCGGTGCCTCCGCGGGGGGAGGACTCGAAGGCGTTGAAGCCCTCGTGGTACCAGCGCAGGAGGAGCTCCTCGCTGGACTGCTCGAGGTAGGGCACGTGGATCTGGATGTCGTTCTTCTGCCCGATCCGGTCGAGGCGGCCGATCCGCTGCTCGAGGAGGTCGGGGAGCTTCGGCAGGTCGAAGAGGATCAGGTGCCGGGCGAACTCGAAGTTCCTTCCCTCGGAGCCGATCTCGGTGCTGAGGAGGATGTTCGCCCCCTCCGGGTCCGCGAAGTACGCGGCCTGCCGGTCCCGGTTCATGAGGTTCATGCCGGAGTGGAAGAAGGCGATCTTCGCCGTCGTCCGGTCCCGCAGGGACTTCTCGAGCTCCACCACCACGTCCTTGTCGTGGCAGATGAGGAGGATCTTGTCGGCCTTGTTCTTCTCGGTGAACTCCGCCAGCCAGCTCGCCTTGAGGTCCAGGATCTTCTTGTCGGTCCGGGCCTTCCCCGGGGTCAGCGGGTACGCGTGGAAGACCCGCTTCGGGAAGAACTCCGAGTAGGTCGCCATGGTCTTCCGGGTGTTCCGGAAGTAGATCCGCCCCGTGCCGTGGCGGTCCACCAGCATCTGCAGCGCCCGGTCCCGGTCGACGTCCTCGGAGTCGAGGCCGACCTTGGTCTTCAGGAGCTTCTTGTCGTCCTTGCTCAGGGCCTTCCCCTGGATGAGCTTGTTCGCGAGGTCCGTGATGGGCTTGTACCCCGTGGTCTCTTCCACGAACACGTTGAAGTCGTGGAAGCGGTTCGGGTCGAGGAGGTGGAGGCGCGCGTAGTGGCCCGCGAGCCCCAGGATCTCCGGAGTCCCCGAGAGGAGGAGGACCCCGGGCGTGTCTCTGGAGAGCGTCGCCACGAAGTCGTATTCGACGGAGGAGTTGTCCGGGGCCCAGCGGAGCTGGTGGGCCTCGTCGACGATGAGGAGGTCCCACTTGGACTCCAGGACCTGCTCGAGGAGCCAGTCTTCCTTCATGAGGTACTTCAGCGAGGCGACGAAGAGTTGTCCGTCGTCGAAGGGCCGCTCGCCCTTCTCGAGCTTCGAGTCGTGGTTGATGGTGGTGAAGGTGAGCTGGAACTTCCGGAGCATCTCGACGAACCACTGGTACACCAGCGAATCGGGGACGAGGATCAGGCAGCGCTCGACCCGGCCCGTGAGGATCAGGTGGTGGAGGATGAGGCCCGCCTCGATGGTCTTCCCGAGCCCGACCTCGTCCGCCAGGAGGACCCGGGGCCTGCTTCGCCTCGCGACCTCGCTCGCCACGTACAGCTGGTGCGGGATGAGGTTAAGCCGCGGGCCCGTGAACCCTTTGATGGGAGAGATGAAGAGCTTCCTCTGGTTCAAGAGGACGTCGTACCGAAGGCGGAAGAGCTCGTTTGAGTCGATGTTCCCGGCGAAGAGCCGTTCCTCCGGCTTGGAGAAGGTCAGGGTGTCGGCGAGCTGGGTCTCGCTCAGGGTCTTCCCGTCCCCGTGGTAGGTGATGATGCCGTTACTCTCCGTGACTTCGGAAACTAACAAAACCTCGCCGCCCTGACCTTTGATCTCATCGCCGGGGGCGAACCTTATCCGCCGGAGCGGGGCGGTCTGCAGACCGTAGCGGCGGTCAACCTTGGTGGCCGGAAAGAAGCAGGTCACGATCTTGGACTCTACTTCCACGATCACCCCGAGACCCAGCTCGGGTTCAGATTCCGATATCCAGCGTTGGCCCATGATGAACTGCTTCATCTACCCTCCATCTAAGGTGACAAGATCCCATGATTGGATCATGATAGTACCAAATGACTTGAAGGGGTTAAAGCTTATGATGAAAAAAAACGCGCTGATCGGGTTGGCCTTGATGGTTTTGCTAAGCTTGACGGCGCACGCGCAGAAATTAAACACCGGGCCGTGGAGATTCGAGTTCAAGACCACTCACGCCGTTATTCCGGTGATCAT
>SXUH01000005.1 GCA_005791855.1 Bdellovibrionales bacterium | reverse complement strand
CTCGGCGCCTTCGCCGTCATCTCGCAGTTCGAGCAGAAGCACCAGAAGGACCTGACCCTCGAGCAGATGGCGGGCCTGGGCCTCAAGCACCCGGTGCTCGGAGCCTGCTTCACGCTCTTCCTCCTCTCCATGGCGGGGATCCCACTCACCTCCGGCTTCATCGGGAAGTACGGCCTGTTCAACTCCGTGGTCGCGCAGGGGGAGGTGGCGCTCGTGGTGATCGCGGTCCTCACCAGCGTCGTCTCGGTCTACTACTACCTGCGGGTGATCGTCTTCATGTACATGAAGGAAGCCACTTCGGAGACGGCGATCTACCAGTCGCTCCGGGGCGCGGGCGTCGCGGCCATCATCTCGGCCATCGCGACCCTGCAGTTCGGGCTCTTCCCCCGCGCCATCATCCAGTTCGTTAAACTGATCGCTAGATAAGCGAAGAGGACACCATGATCGCCAGAAAGATTACTTACCGAGGAACCTTCAACCAGACCGACGTCGGACTGATCTACGACATCACCCGGAAGAACGAGATCACCGGACAGGTGCGGTCGGTCGGCGGTCAGGAAGTCCAGCTGAACCTCGAGGGAGACGCCTCGATGATCAAGCTCATCCAGCACCAGATCGAGCGCAAGGTGAAGTCGGCGATCACGGAGAAGACGGTGGAGCCGATCCCGTACCAGTACTATGTAGGGGTTACGCTCCTAACCTGAGCTTCGGTGTAGCAAGATCAGCTGGATCAGTCTGCTCCAAGCCCTTCTGATTTAACCCTTTGAAATTCCATCGCCCGCCTAGGAACTAAGTAGACTTCCTGGATTGATCGTTAATCCTACGCTGAGAATGCCGATCAAGCTTCTAAAGTTCTCGAAATCTTAGAACTGGATGGTCATGATCAGAGCTCTTACCTCAATGTCTGTAGCACTTGCCTTGCTGCTCGTCAGCTCGCCGTCCCTCTTCGCCCAGAAAGCGAAGACCGTTCCGGTGAGTGTGAAGGAAGAGATCCCCTTCGTCGAAGCCATCGGCTGGGAAGGAACAAACTGCACTGATAAGGACGTCGAAGCGTTCAGGCAGCTCGATCCGAATCCGACGCCCGGAAAGTACGGCTGCGATGGCTGCGACCGGGTTGCGAACATCTGTGTTAAGAGCACGAGCCCGGCGAAGATCCGGAAGGTCCTAGAAGCAGAAGCCCAAGCTTCGCTGAAGGCTCTCGGGGAAATGGACTTCAGCTCTCCGGCGTGCAAGGCAGCCATCGCCGCTCAGATCGACCGGAAGGTGAGCGCGATCGTCGAAGCGTCGAAGCTTAGTGTTACCTACGCCGAGCCCCGGTCGAACTTCAAAGCCTTCCGGTCCACCTGCTCGGACCAGTGCGCGCCCGCGCTGAAGAGCGTCCGCGGGTACATCGACAAGTCCTACGGAGAAACCGGGATCGCCAAGGAAAGCCTCCCGGAGCTGAAGTCGATGTTGAAGGCCCACTACAAGCTTCCACCGTGTGACCTGAGGCTCGACGAGCTGGTTGAGGAGAAGTTCAAGGAACTCGCCTGCGTCGGTACGGTCAAGAGTGCTCAGCGCTGGCTAGCGGATAACTACAAACAGCCGACGGTGAGTCCGGTCGAAAAACGGAGTATCGGAAGGACACTCCTTAAGCACTACAAGGCCTGCGGGCCCGAGCTCTCCAAGGCCGTGGAGGACTACTTCCAGGCGATGCTCCAGATCTCGGTGATGGTCGAGGTTATCGCCGAGAAGGACGTGATCCCCCAGGTCGAGTGCGCAGGCACCGACCAGCAGGTTCCCGGGAAGTCCAGCAACGGCGCGGGCAACGGCCAGGTCGGGAGCATCGGAAACGGTAATTCGGCCGGTCAGAAAGAGGGCGGTGGCCTCGCCGGACTCTTCCCCGCTGGGACGCCGGACGGGAAGGGGCCCCTCAGCTGCCAGAAGATTCCGAACTCCCCCGGGCTCATCACCTTCGACGCCCAGGGAGTGTGCCAGCTCAACCATAACCTCCTCCTGGGTCATTTCGAAACTGCGTTCAAGGATAACATAAACAAGAGCTTCGAATTCTTGAATACGTTGCCGGCCTTCGCGGGCATCCAGGTTAACGGCGACTCCGCGAAGATGTGCACGAAGGAGCACCTGACGGGAACCGAGAACCGGCCTCAGCCGGACAGGTCCGGTACCCAGACTTATCCGGTGGGGAAGTGTGACCCCGACTCGCTCTGTCTGAATTCAAGCGAGATTCTGAATGCGCTGATGAAGCCTCAAGACGAGCTCGACGAGTCCTGGTCGCAGTCCGGATCGGACTTTGTGGAGAGTAAGACCTGCTCGGCTCAGGCCATCGCGAACCTGGTCAGCCTGGGCCTCATCAGCGAGGGCGAGGCTTCTGACGGAAAACGCTGCAGCGACTTCGCCCTGAGCTACCAGAAAGGCGAGCTCCGGAAGAACCAGGCCCGGACGGTAGGTGTGGAGATCATCCCCGCGCTGGTGAGCGCCCTCGAGGACTTCGAGCGGGCCAATCCCCAGGAGCTCTACTACAAGCACGTTCCGACGAGCATCGCCCTCCCGGGGCTCAACCGGAAAATCTGCCTCGCCGGCATGTCGTACACTGGCGCCGGCGCCGCCGTCGTCAACCAGTCACTGGCGGACGGGTCGAAAGCGTTGAACGAGCAGGGTGAGAAGGACGCCGTGAACATGGCGAACCGGAACCACGGCATCATCAAGACGCTTGACAACTGGACCCTCGGGAGCGTCGCTCGGACTCCGGATCAGGTCAAGCAGATGGACTGCGTGAACATCCCGGCGCGGCTCGTGAGACAGGCCATGCGGAACGATCCCTGCGGCGGGATCGATAAGATCCGGGAGTATATCAGCACGGGCCTCCGGGACTACGAGACCGGGAAGAACGCAGCGAGCGTCGGCGTGAACGTCGCCCTCTCCCTCATCCCCGGCGGAGCCATCGTGTCTCGGGGAGTGGCCTGCCTCCAGTCCGTCGCGGAGACGACCTTCGAGCTTCAGGATTCCATGCGGGCCACGCGCCAGGTGAACCTAGAAGAATTCGTCCGGGCCAAGCTCCCGGCCGAGGACCAGCGGAAGTTCAACCAAGCCCAGGCGGACCTGAAGGCGGCTCAGAAGAAGATGCAGGACGAGATCATCTCCCAGATGACCGACGAGGAGAAGGCGAGGATCCTGGAGAACGATCCGGGGAAGGCCGAGATGGCCTGGCAGCTCGGAAAGTCCTGCGCAGCCGCGATGCTTACGATCTCTTCCTACGCTCGGGTGGCCCGGCTCGGAGCTCGGGTGGTCAACGCGAGTAAGTCCGTGCGGGTCCTAGGGAACCGGTACGTGAACAAGATCCTCGAGAAGGCCGTTACCAACCCCGCGCGGACGGGCCAGATCTTCGACATCATGGCGACCCGGCAGATCGACGCCGAGCAAGTCCTGAACCTCGCGGAAGACATGGTCACCGACCGGCTTGCGAGGAAGTACAACACGGGCCAGCCCTATGGCCCGGAAGCCGAGGCCCTGAAGCGGCTCCGGCAGTTCCAGAAAGACCTCCGGCGCGCGGGCCAGAACCGGGCCGGGATCCAGCGGCAGGTCCTCCTCTACCTCGGAGAGAACGATCGCATGTACGACGAATTCATCGCGAACCTAGCCCGGAAGCCGATCCAGGAGATTCGGGCCGTAGCCCAGAAGGTCCGGGCGAAGTACGTGGAGAAGCCCGACCAGACGACCGGTGCGGGGAACACTTCCAGAGGCAGCCCGACGGAGGCGAAGGTGAGGCCCGACACCTCGGTTACCATCGCAGAGACGGAGAACGTCTACCGGACCCCGTCGGTGCCATTCGATCGTGAAGCATTCAACCGTGGAGGATCCACCGTTTTCTTCAGAGGAATCCGCCTTAAGGAAGGGCAGGTGTTCCAGCCCAGCTTCGCATCCAAGACCAACGGTGGCCAGATGGTCTCCCGGAATCCGGACGACGCCCTCCACTATGGCATCATCCCGGCCGGTGTCTTCGACGGCTCCCTTGCCCTCACTGACGAGATCAACATCGCTGTCTTCACCGGGAAGAAGGAGCTCATCAACAATGACCCGTACCCGGAGGATCCGAAGATGAACCACGTGATCCTCGGAGCTGAGGTCGACCTCGGCAAGCAGCCGGGATACGTCGTGTTCAAGGAGAAGATCGCTAACCTCCAGACCCAGGAACAACGGAACGCGTTCATGCGAAAGATCTACGACTACTCCCGATCTCTCGAAACCCCCGGGAAGACCGTCTCCGGGCAGCGGCAGAACCCTCCGCCGACCCCCGTGGTGCCATCCCAGAAGGCTCCCGGGGAGGCCACACTTGAAGACCTCGGCGCCATCCAGACGAAGATGAAGACAGCGTCTGGGGCTGAGCTCGAGCGCCTCAAGGTCGAAGACGCGAGGATCCGGATTGAGGTAGCAGGGAAACTTCTCGGCAGGAAGCTCACCCCCTTTGAGAGTAGAATCATCCTCAGCGCGCACAACCTCCGGAAGGAGTCCGACCCGCTCCGAAGGAAGGTCGAGGTGCTATCGGCGGCGTTCGAGACTGACGAGCGGCGGCTCCTCTTCGAGGCCGGAATAGTCGATCGGAAGTAGTCGACTATTTCGCTTCGGCTAAACTTTCCTTTTGGTCCACCGATAGGATTCTAGGTTTAATCTAAGGATAAATGAATGTGCTTAAGAATCGCGCACCTGCTGACTCTGTTCATCTTCCTCTTCCAATCCTCCTGCGCGTTCCTGCCGAAGCAGTACGTCTTCCGCGAACCGGCGCAGAGCCGCTCCAAGCCCAAGCCGAAGCAGCCGACCTGCGACCCGGAGTCCGCGTTCGTGAAGAACACCCCCCTGGTCTGCGGCGGCTGCGCCGAAGACGAGTTCTGCATCACCGTCTACTACGACCGGGACACCTTCGCTTCCATCAAGAGTAAGATCCTCCCGCTCCTCCGGGCCGAGGTCGCGACCCAGAGGAACGTCACGACCAACGCCTGCCGCTACGAGATCGAAAAGATCGCCGACGAGATGGCGACCTTCTCCCTCTCGAGCACGGCCGAGTTCAAGAACCACCCGGACCGGATCAAGGACAAGCACGTCGCCCAGATGGTCCCCTACGCGAAGAGCTCGATCCACACCGCCCGGAGCATCGTCCAGAGCTGCGGCGATGACTGCGAGGCCCTCATCAACACGGGCCGGGAGTGGGCCAAGACGGTCGCGGACGGAGCGGACCTCCTCCGGGAAAAAGACGTGAGGACGAACATCGCGGCCTGGAAGAAGGAGCTCAAGGTTCCGGTCGCCTGCCACGGCCGCTTCGAGATCGCCCTCCGGGAAATCTTTAAGCCGAAGCTCAACGTCGTCATCAACACGGCCCCGGCCGGCTCCGGTACGGGGACCGCCGAAGAAGAAATCCTCGGCAGCGGATCGGGTGCCGCGGGCTCCGGCTCCGGAGCCGCGATCCCGGGGACCGGCACGGTTCCGGGGACCGGCGCAGCGGGATCGGGCTCCGGGGGGACCGGCTCCGACGAAGTCGGACTCAGTAAGACCCTCTGCCAGCCGATCCCGGAAGAGGTGATCGTCGGCACCGACGGCGGGAAGTGCCTCGCCGACGAGGAGAAGCTCTGGACCCATCTCCGGTCGATGTACCTGAAGAACCTCAACGAGACGCTAAAGAAGTCCATGACCACGCCGGTGGTGGACTGCACCCAGGAGGACATCTCCGGAGGGGCGGACGATACGAAGCCCACGCCGAACGGGATGAAGAACGTGAAGGTCCCCTGCGACGCCTGCGTCACCTCCTCGGAAGTGGTGACCCTCCTCTCGGAGGACATCGATAAGAACAACGAATCCTGGAAGCAGAAGGGGAAGGACTGGCTGGACTACAACTACTGCTGGCGCGCGACCCTCGGGTACGGGACGAGCTTCAGCGGGATCGACTGCCAGACCTACATCAAGAAGTACCAACACAACCTCCTCTGGTCAAACGGCGCGCGCCTCATAGGCCCGGAGTCCCTCCCGGCCATCGAGCAGGCCCTGGAGGAGTTCGAGCGGAAGGGCTACGAGAGCGACCGGTACCGCCGGCTCATCAACGGAGCGATCCGCGTTCCGACGGGGGTGCTGATCCCGGGACTCAACCGACGGATCTGCATGGTCGGGGACTGGATCACCTACGAGAAGAGCCAGGCGATGCGGGCCGGGGAACTCCGGGCGAACGCCGAGAGCGAGAAGTACCGGACCTGGGACCGGAACTTCGGCCAGGGGGCGGCCTCGTCCGTCGCGAACTGGCTCAGCATGGTCGGAGCGAATCCGTACAAGGCGACCGAAGCCGAGATCGACTGCGTGAGCATCCCGGCGCGCCTCGTCCGCGAAGCGATGAAGGAAAAGAGATGCGGCGGGATCAACGAGATCCGCGAGATGATCAACGAAGGCCTCAAGGCCCAGGGCCAGGGGAAGGCGCTCATCAACACCGGCGTGGCCATCGCCTCCGGCATCCTCCCCGTGGGGCTCGCCGGCTCGGCCGCGATCGCCTGTGGCCAGGGGATCGCCGACGCGAGGTTCGACATGAACAACAAGGAAAGCCGGATGGACAAGGAACGGCTCGCCATGGTCGTGGCCCAGAACCGGAAGGAGCTCTCCAAGGCCCAAGCCCTCGAGGAGTACTACAAGAAGAACAAGGCGAGCTGGGACGAGGAGAAGACCAAGCTCTACACCGCGGGCTACTGGTCCATCCTCGAGAACTGCGTGAAGGGCGCGGCCACGGTCGGCGTCTACTACCAGATCACCCAGGGCCTGAACAAGGCCGTGACCATCACCAAGGTGCGCGGGACACCGCAGATGTTCTTCGAGAAGCTCGCCAACTCGCCGGTGCTGCTGGAGACGGTGGTCTACTCGGTCGCGAAGCGCGAGATCACCTGGGTCGAAGTCGTCTCGGCGCTCCCGATCGAACTCCGGGTCGAGGGTCTGACCTACACCCAGCTCAAGGAAGCCGTCGAGCAGGAGATGGCCGAAACCGGTGACGTGTCCCCGAAGACCAAGGCGGCGATCCTCACCCGGATCAACAGCGTCCAGTCCGCCTCGGACAAGACGGCGATGAAGCAGTTCGTGCAGAACCTCTCGGAGTCGGTGGGGGACAGCCAGTACTACGGCGGGAAGCCGCGGGCGGGAAGGACCAACCGGACGACGCAGAAGCTCCCGGGAGCCAAGGTCGAGGTAGAGGAGACCTCCAGGCCGAAGCCGCAGCGGGCGACGACGCCGGTCCGGCAGAAGAAGAGGCGCAACTAGGTTGCCGGCGCGAGCTTCAGGATCTCCGAGACGTGCTTCACCAGCTGCTGCCGGGTGAAGGGCTTCACCATGATGTGCGTGACCCCGAGCTCGATGGCCGCGAGGACGTCCTCCTGCTGGAGGTACCCGGAGACGAGGACGATCTTGAGCTTGGTGAACTTGATCGTGTTCCGGAGCTGGTGGATGTACTCGATGCCCGTCTTCCCCGGGAGGATGTGGTCGATGATCAGGAGGTCGAACTCCTGG
>SXUH01000348.1 GCA_005791855.1 Bdellovibrionales bacterium | reverse complement strand
GGCGGCGGCGGTGGACGCGGCGGTGACCGTGGCGGCTTCGGCGGCGGCGATCGCGGTGGAGACCGTGGCGGCAACCGGTGGTAATCTCCCCTCAAAACTAGAATCAAAGAGCCCTCGCGAGAGGGCTTTTTTTATGCCCGAATTGCGGCGCCAAACCTCGTCTATCCGTCCGAGGAATGGTTTAATCGTCCCATGATCAGAGAGATCCAACTCCCCAATCGAAAGTTCAGCTGGTTCGACGTCGTCGAACCCCACTCCCACGACGTGGAGAGGCTGAGCGCGGAGTTTGGCCTCCCCTACCTCCTGGTGCAGGACTGCCTGCGGCCCGAGCACCTGCCGAAGTACGAGCACACCGACGAGGGCCACTTCCTGATGATGAGGAACTACGACGCCGACGCCGAGGTGGACGCGGCCACCATCCAGGACCTCACGCGGAAGATCGCCCTCTTCATCACCCGGGACCGGATCGTCACCATCCACCGGGTGGAGCTGGACTACCTCTCCCGGGTCGCCGAGAAGTGCGAGAAGGCCGAGGCCCCGAAGTCGCTGGAGGGCCTGCTCCACCAGATCATCCTCTCCGTGATCCGCTCCTACGAGAAGCCCATCGAGAACCTCCAGGACCTCTACGACGACTTCGAAGCCGACGTGCTCTCCCGCAAGTGCGAGACCCTGGACACGACCCGGATCTACCGCTTCCGGCGGCAGATCTTCGTCATGAAGCGGCTCCTCAAGCAGACCAACGACTCCCTCTACCGCTTCAAGGACTTCTGGGAGCACCACACGTCCATGCTCCAGGACCTCCGGGAGAACATCGACCAGCTCTACTTCCGGCTCGACGAGGTCTCGGATAACTTCGAGCACCTCTTCCAGCTCCACATCGCCCTCAACGACCAGCGGGCCAACGAGGTGATGAAGACCCTCACCGTCTTCTCCTCCATCCTCCTCCCGCTGAACTTCCTCGCGTCCTTCTACGGGATGAACTTCGTCCACCTCCCGGGCCTCGAGTCCTACTCCGCGCTCTACGGCCTCATGATCGTCATGGTCATCCTGAGCGTGGTCGCGATCTGGTACTTCCGGCAGAAGGGCTGGTTCCGGACGCCGAAGGAATAGATGGAACGGATCCAGCGCCTCATCCCCCTCGTGAAGGTCTACTACCAGGGCACCGACCCGGCCCACGACTGGCCCCACGTGGGCCGGGTGGCGGCGACCGCGAGGAAGCTCGCCCAGGAGCTCGGCGCGAACCTCCCCTGCGTGCTCGCGGCCGTCTACTGCCATGACCTGATCAACCTCCCGAAGAACCATCCGGACCGGAAAGAGGCCTCGACCCTTTCGGCGAAGGAGGCCCTGCCGCACCTGCGGGAAGCGGGCTTCTCCCCGGAGGAGATCTCCCTCATCCAGACCTGCGTCGTCGAGCACAGCTTCTCCAAGGGGCTGAAGCCAACCTGTGTCGAGGCCGCCATCGTCCAGGACGCCGACCGCCTGGACGCCCTCGGCGCCATCGGGGTCCTCCGCTGCGCGGCCGTGAACACGCAGCTGGGCAGTCGCTTCTACGACCCCTTCGACCCGCGGGCGGAGGGCAGGCCCCTTGACGATAAGAGCTTTATGGTGGATCACTACAGCGTGAAGCTCTTCAAGCTGCCGGAGCTCATGAACACGGAGGAGGCACGGCGGATTGGACTCCAGCGGGTCGAGTTCATGAAGGCCTTCCTCGGAACCCTCTTCACCGAAATAGGTTGACCACATGTACGACGTCACGGCGAAGTTCGACGGAACGGAAACTTCCTACCGGAACCTCGAGCGAGAACTCCGGGCCCTCATCGACGGCGAGAAGAACCTCGTCGCGAACCTCGCGAACCTCTCCTCCTGGATCTTCCACGCCTACCCCGGCCTCAACTGGAGCGGGTTCTACCTCTGGAACGAGGCGGACCAGGAACTCGTCCTGGGCCCCTTCCAGGGAAGGCCCGCGTGCCTCCGGATCAAGGCCGGGAAGGGCGTCTGCGGCACGGCCTTCGCCCAGAGGAAGACCATCCGGGTGGACGACGTCCACGCCTTCCCCGGGCACATCGCCTGCGACTCGGCTTCCCGCTCGGAGCTCGTGGTGCCGCTCCTGAAGGCCGGCAAGGTCTACGGCGTGCTGGACCTGGACTCTCCCAAGCTCGCGGGCTTCGACGCTCTCGCGGAGCGGGAGTTCACCCGGATCATGGCCGGGCTCGCCGAACGGCTCGAGCTCACGCAGCTTCCGTGACCGGGACCTGGGCCTTCCGCGAGAGGAGCACCTTCTTCTCCCGGTCTTCCTTGTGGAAGAAGACGTAGAAGAGGGTCACGGCAGTGGCGTAGCTCGCCCCGGCCACGTAGAAGGTCGGGCCGAAGGAGTAGGTCTCGATCAGGTACCCGCCGAGGCGCGTGCTCGAGGTGTAGACCAGGTGGTAGAAGAAGAGGATGACCGCGGAGGCGAAGACGCACTCCTTCTCCCGCACGTGCTCCATCTCGAAGATCGACGTGATCGGGCTGGACATGTTCATGAGCGTCCCCCGGAGGAAGAAGCAGCAGAGGACCACCGGGATGCTCCCCGCGAGGCCCATCGCCACCATGAACGGCACGGACATGAGGGTCGTCGTCATGATGAACCGCAGGTGGGTCGTGCGCTGGACGAGGATGGGGGTGATGAAGATGCCGGCGAAGATGAAGAGCTGGAGGACGGCGTAGGAGACGCCGATCATCTCCGTCGAGAGCTTGAACTTCTCCTTCAGGTAGAGGTTGAGGAAGGGGACGATGAGGCCCCCGCCGAAGGCGAAGCAGAGCTTCGGGAGGATGAGCTTCGAGAGGATCCGCCACTCCTTCTCCCGCAGGCCCTCGAACATCCGCTTCCGGACCCGGGGGATCGGGACCCGCTTGATCCGCATGAAGACGAGGTTCGACAGGGAGACGACGACGAGGGCGAGGACGATGGCCGTGCGGTAGACCTCGAGCCGCGGGCCCCCCGGGTCGGCCCAGCGGATGAGGTCCGGGAGGAAGCCGCCGACGAGGTAGCCCACGAGGTGGGCCGCCATGTTCAGGCAGGAGTTCAGGGTGAAGAGGTGCACCCGCATCTCGCTCGAGGAGTTCCGCAGGTAGAAGGGCGAGACGGAGATGTTGAAGAGCGCCTGGGACATGCTCGCGAGGAGGCCGAAGGCGAAGAGCGAGCCCTCGTCGACGTTGAGGATCTGGAGGAAGTAGAAGAGCGAGGAGAGGCCCATGCCCGTCACCACCAGGTGCTTCACGTGGAACTTCTCGATGATGAAGGCCGCGGGGATCGCCATGAGGGAGATCCCCAGCGAGGTCGTGGAGATGAGGCTCCCGATGACCGACTCGCCGAAGCCCAGCTCCTTCAGGTAGAGGTTGAAGAGGAGGCTGTAGATGGAGAGGCCCATCCCCTGGATGGCGTTTCCGATGAGGAAGAGGCGGACGTTGGAGGAGAGGTTTCTGAAGTGCGATTGGTAGCTGCGAACCATCCGACCATTCTACCGGCAATCCGGATTTTTCGGTATTCGGTAAAATTTTTTTTCGAGGAAGAATTCTCTGTCCCGCGGGTCGGATACTCTTAAACCAGCGATGTTTACACTCCTGATTTTCCGTAGTTCGGCAGCACCCGGGCGGACGGGTCCTTCACGTCGCAGTTGCTCCACTCCTTGTTCGGCATCCAGAAGTCCCGGAGGATCTTCGCGTGGCCCGAGAAGTGCTTCTCGAAGATGTCTCGGTACAGGAGGGACTCCTTGGTGAACGGCGTGCCGTGGGGGTACTTCTCCTTCGCCCGGAGGAGGTCGGCCTCCGCGTACTTCCCGTCGGCGTACTCCTTGAGGTAGTCGACCATCGAGTGCCCGACGGCGTCGGAGAACGCGGCCTTCTCCCGCCAGAGGATCTCGTCGGGGATGAAGTTCGTCCCCTCGAAGGCCTTCCGGAGGATCCACTTCCCCATCCCGGTGGTGTTCATCTTGAACTCCGGGTGGATCTCCATCACGGTCCGGACGAAGTCGAGGTCGCCGAAGGGGACCCGGGCCTCGAGCGAGTTGCCGGCGATGGAGCGGTCGGCGCGGAGGACGTCGTACATGTAGAGCTCGTCGACGCGCTTCTTGGCTTCCTTCTGGAAGGCCTCGGCCGACGGCGCGAAGTCCGTGTACTTGTAGCCGAAGAGCTCGTCGGAGATCTCCCCGGTCAGGACGACCCGCACGGGGGTCTTCTCGCGGACGTACTTGCAGACGAGGTACATGCCGATGGAGGCGCGGATGGTGGTGATGTCCCAGGTCTCGAGCATCCAGATCAGGTGGTCGAGGACCCCGAGCGTGTCCTGCTTGTTGAAGTAGACCTCGTGGTGGTCGCTCCGCAGGTGGTCGGCGACGACCTTGGCGTAGCCGATGTCGATGGGGTTGTGGTCGAGGCCCACGGAGAAGGTGGTGATGGTCTTCTTCGTGAGGTGGCTCGCGATGCCGCAGATGAGGCTCGAGTCTAGGCCCCCGGAGAGGAGGAAGCCCACGGGGACGTCGGCCGCGAGGCGCTTGCGCACGCCCTCGATGAGCTTCTCCCGGATGTCCCGGAGGTGCGTCTCGAGCTGCTGGGGCTGGTTGTGGGCGACGGTGGTGAGGTCCCTGTAGCGGTGGAACTTCTCCCCGTCGAAGTAGTGGCCCGGCGGGAAGGCTTCGACCGTCGCGCAGTACGGGGCGAGGACCTTCAGCTCGGAGGCGAAGAGGATCTTGTTCTCCTGGGTGTAGCCGTAGAAGAGGGGCCTGATGCCGATGGGATCGCGGCCCGCCACGAGCTTCTTCTTCTTCGCGTCCCAGATGACCAGGGCGAACTCCGCGTCCAGGTGCTGGCACATGCCCTCGATGCCGAGGTTGTCGTACATGGGGACGAGGACCTCGCAGTCCGAGTGGGAGACGAACGGGTAGAGCGGCTCGTAGTCCTTCCGCAGTTCGAGGTGGTTGTAGATCTCGCCGTTGCAGATGAGGACGTTGCCGTTCCGCGGGTTCACGAACGGCTGGTGGCCCTTCACCGACGGATCCATGATCGCCAGGCGGTGGAAGCAGAGGGTGGCGAGGTTCTCCGGGACCTTCAGGACCTCGGTGTCGTCCGGCCCGCGGTGCCGGAGGTCGGTGAAGACTTTCTTGAATTCGGGGAGGTGGTCGACGTCGCCCGCGTAGGCCAGTAATCCGCACATAGTCTGCTTCCTTGCTCTGGAAGGGATTTTCCAGTCCTGACCATTTTAGCCCAGAATTCGAAATCTCCGCGGGGGGAGTTTTTTGCCTAGGGGGCTAGTGGGAGATCTTGAATTTACTAAGCTCGGAGGAGGCCCGCTGTTTCGCGCCTTCTCGTGCCTTGACCAGCACCTGCTCCCCGACTCCGGGGACCGTGACCTCCACGGGGGTCCCCACGTACTTCCGGGACCAGACGTCCAGGATGGTGATGGTCGCGTAGGACGACTTGTCGTGGGAGTTGTACCCGTAGGTTTCGAGGGCGACGAACTGCTTGTTGGCCGAGAGGCCCAGGGCCACGTACTTCTGAACCGTGTAGCCCCAGCAGGAGGCGGAGAACAGCAATGGGATGAGGAACCTGGTCATGAGGTTACGGGAGCAAGCCCGCGGCCAGGATCGGCATGAGGTTCCGGCGGGTTAGTCGGAGAGACTGTGGACTCCGCCTCCCACCGTCCAGGGAGTAGTCACTTCCTAGGGGACGTTGTTTAGGATCTCCCGCACTCCGGGGTAGCCGTCGAGGTACCACCAGCTCCAGGAGAGGATCATGATGGAGTGGCCCACGAAGATGAAGAAGTGGCTCCACATCTCCACCCGGTCGGAGTTCCCCTCGAGGTAGCGCTTCCAGTGGAGGGCCTCGTCGATCACGCTGTAGAAGATCGACAGGGCGACCATCACCAGCGAGGGCACCTTCAGGGCCACCGGGAACGAGTACGCCAGGCAGAGGAGCAGGCAGCTCGAGATGCCCGCGAAGATGGTGATGTGATGGACCAGGGCTTCGCCCTTCTGCAGCTCCGCCTTGTAGATGGTCCGGTGGCCGATGGTATCGACGGCGATGGCGAGGACGAAGATGGCGGTCCCCACGGGGAGGTTCCAGACGTAGGCGGGAAAGCTAACCCCGCTGTTCCAGCCGAAGAAGACGAAGGCCGAGATGGCGAAGAGCAGGCCCAGCATGAGGCCGATCCAGACGACGTACACGGCCCAGTCGACGGGTTTGAACTCGCGGACCCGGGAGACGTAGATCCCGGTTTCCTGGATGAAGTTAGTGCTCATGCTACCGGTCTCCAGACCTGATCGATGGTGATCAGTTTTCTTGCGTCCATGATACGACCGGGGACGGACTTCGCAAAGTGGATGATGGATTTTAGCAGGAGGAACGCTTTCCGGAAGCGCCCGACGACGACCCTCGTCTCGAGCGCGGGCTCCCCTCTCCGCAGGATTTCCCGGCCGATCTCCCGGTAGAAGTTCGCGGCGATGGCGATGACGAAGGCGGCCCGGAACGGAAGCTCGGAGATCCCGCGCATCCCCTCTTGGTAGTACGACTCCGCAACCTCCAGCAGTCGCCGGGTCACGCGGAAGAGCGCCGGTCTGTTCTCCGGGTAGAGGTAGGTCTCGTGGGTGAGCCCCTCCTCCTGGAGCCAGGTGAGGGGGAGGTAGACCCGGCCTAGCTTACTGTCTTCCATGATGTCCCGGGCGATGTTGGTGAGCTGCATGGCCTTCCCGAGCTTCACCGCCTGGTCGAGCGCTTCGATCTTAAACACTCCCATGATGTGACACATCATGAGCCCCACGGTTCCCGCCACTCGGTAGCAGTAGAGATCCAGGAGTTTTTCCTCAGAGTAGACCGTTTGCGAGAGGTCCATCTTCATCCCGAGGAGCAGGTCGATGAGGTACTCCTTGGGGATCCGGTGGGTCCGCACGGCCTGCCTCATGGCGAGGAAGGGAGGATCGAGCTCCTCGCAGCCGTCGTCCCAGATCTTCAAGGTCGTCTGGACGAGCTCCGGGAGGTTCTCCGAATTGATCACGGCCTCGTCCACCAGGTCGTCACAGTGCCGGCACCAGTAGTAGACCTGGGCCGCGCCCACCTGGAGGTCCCTGGGGAAGAAGAGGGAGGCGAAGTGGAAACTCTTCGAACCTTTGCTCAGCGCGCTCGCGGCGAGGTCCTGGGTCTCACTGGACATGGCTGTAGTCCTCGCTGATGAGGTTCACCGTGGCCTTGGCGGAGTTCACCACTCCCGGCACACCCGCTCCAGGGTGCGTGCCGGCGCCGACGAAGTAGAGGCCCTTCAAGGCCGCGTCCCGGTTGTGGGTCCGGAAGAACGCGCTCTGGGTGAGCACCGGTTCGAGGGAGAAGGCCGAGCCGTGGTGAGCATTGAGCTCGTGCTTGAAGTCCAGCGGAGTGAAGATCCGCTGGGTGACGATGTTCTCCTTGAGACCCGGGAGGTACTTCTCCTCCAGGTAGGTGAGGATCCGGTCGGCGTAGCGCGGGCCCTCCACTTCCCAGTCCGTGGAACTGATCCCGAGGTGCGGAACCGGCGCCAGCACGTAGAAGGCTTCTCCTCCGGGAGGGGCGAGCTCCGGGTCCGTCCGGGACGGAGCGTGGAGGTAGAGGGAGAAGTCGTCGGACAGGGTCCCATGGTGGAAGATGTCCTTCAGGAGCTCCCGGAAGCGGGGCCCGAAGATCACCGAGTGGTGGGCCATCTCCGGGTACTGCTTCTTGGTTCCGAAGTAGATGAGGAAGAGGGACATGCTGTACTTCATCCCCGAGAGGCGCCGGCGCTGCCGGTCGAGCTCGGGAACATGCGAGAGGAGCTTGGTGTAGGTGTGGACGACGTCCGCGTTGCTGACGATGATGTCGAGGTGGTAGTTGTCCCCGGTCTTCGTCCGGACGCCGGAGACCTTGCCGGACTCCTGGACGATGTTTTCGACTTCGGCGTTGAGGACGATCTTCCCGCCGAGCTCTTCGTAGAGCTTCACCAGCGCCTGGATCAGTGCGCCCGTGCCGCCCCTCGGGAAGAAGACCCCCCACTTCCGCTCCAGGTAGTGGATGAGGGTGTAGATGGAGGAGGTGTCGAACGGATTCCCTCCCACGAGGAGGGAGTGGAAGCTGAAGGCCTGCCGCAGGTGCGGGTCCTTGATGAACTTGCTGACCTGCGAGTACACGGACCGGTGGGCGGAGAGGCGGGCGAGCTGGGGAGAAACCCGGATCATGCTCCACCAGTTGAGGAACGGAACGTGGACGAGGTTGGTGTAGCCCTGCTCGAAGACTTCCTTCGAGTACTCCAGGAACTTCAGGTACCCTTCGTGGTCCTCCGGGCACTTCTCCTTGATCTGCTGGAGGGTCTCCTCGATGCTATGGCCGTAGTCGAACTTGTACCCGTCGTCCCAGAGGAGCCGGTAGAAGGGATCCACCGGGATGAGCTCCACGTAGTCGCTGAGCTTCCGGCCTGAGAGTTCGAAGAGCTCCTCCAGGCAGTGCGGGGCCGTGATGACCGTCGGGCCCGCGTCGAAGGTGAAGCCGTCCTGCTTGTAGACGTAAGCCCGGCCTCCGATCATGTCCCGCTTCTCGAAGATGGTGGTCTGGACGCCGCTGGACTGAAGGCGAATGGCGGCGGCGAGGCCTCCGAAGCCTCCGCCGATCACGCCGGCTGTGAGTTTAGACATAGGAGATCTCCAATTTGTGTGCGAAGGTTTCGAGGACGCTTAGGGTCTCCGGGTGGGTCGATCCCCAGAGGGCGCGGGCCTCCCGGAGGGTTTCCGCGAGGAAGGCGCTGGCATTCTTCTTCACGAGGGCGGCGAACGCATTCCTCGCGAGCCAGGCGTCGAGCTTCTCCTCCGCGGGGAGGGCCGACACGGCGTCGAGGAAGCCGTCGTACTCCGGCTTCGGAAGGAGCGAAGCCTGCGCCCAGATCCACGAGGGCCTCTTGAGGAAGAGGTCCTCGTGGCGCTTGCTCGGGCCCTCGGACTTCCGCTGCGTGAGGTTCCCGATGTCGTCGAACATCTGGAGCGCGACCCCGAGCTTCGCGCCGAGGCGGTAGAGGGCCTTCTTGGTCTCCGCGGACGAGTCGCCGATGGCGGAGCCGAGCCGGAGGGCGAGGCTCAGGAGGGTGCCGGTCTTGAGTTCGATGGATGCGAAGCAGATCTGGGAGACCTTCTCCTGCGGGATCTGGTCGATCTTGGTGGCGATGTCGATGGCCTGGCCGTAGTGGGCCTTGAGCATGAGGTCCAGGCAGTCCTCCAGGACCCTCATCGTGCCCTCGCCCGAGAGGTTCAGCTTCTTGATCTGGTTGAGGCCCCAGAAGTAGAGCCAGTTCCCGCTGTTGAGCGCCTGCGGGATCCCGAACTGCAGGTGCAGGGTCGGCGCGTCCCTCCGGACTTCGCTCTCGTCCTCGATGTCGTCGATGATCAGAGCGCCGGCGTGGATCGCCTCGACGATCCCGCTCGCCTGGGTGATCTTCTCCGAGACGTCCGGAGCGAGGGCCCGCCGGGGCTCTTCCCGGAGGCTCAGCCGGTAGCCCAGGTCCACGAGCATGGGCCTGAAGTTCTTCCCGGGGTTGGTGAAGAAGGAGTTCACCGGAGTCATGAGAGCGAGGTCGAGGAGGCCCTCGAGGTCCGCCGTGCTCTCGAGGCACAGGTCGTCCCACGCGAGGGGCC
>SXUH01000347.1 GCA_005791855.1 Bdellovibrionales bacterium | reverse complement strand
CCCGGCGAAGGCCGAGAGGGATGACAACGCGAGGATCGAAGCGACGAATTTCATAGTGACTCCTTTGGGTATTTGCTGTCCGTGGACCTACCAAAGATTTTTTAGAAAGGCTTAACCTCCGACGACCTTGACTAAAAAATACACGGGTCCATCATGGTAGCAAGTAGGGCCTAGACTCAAGGAGGATCTTATGAACAAAGGACTCAGCACCAGAAGTGGCCACGGGCTCAACCCCTGGTCGGTCATCAAGAATGACATCTTCGACGTCTTCGACCGCCTGACCCAGGACCTGGACATGCCGCTCGCCGCGGGAACCCAGCAGTTCGTCCCGAAGATCGAAGTCAAGGACACGGGCACCGCCTACCAGGTGTGCGCCGAGGTTCCGGGGATGGACGAGAAGGACATCAACCTCACCCTGAAGGACAACCACCTCGTGATCGAGGGCGAGAGGAAGAACGAGACCAAGGAAGAGGACCGGAAGAAGGGGGTCTTCCGATCGGAGATCAGCTACGGCCGCTTCTACCGGGCCATCCCGCTCTACGACGACGTGGACGCGGACAAGGTGACCGCGAAGTACGCCAACGGGGTGCTCACCATCGACGTCCAGAAGGTACCGCTGAAGGAGGAGAAGGTGCGGAAGATCGAGATCAACGGCGGTAAGGCGGAGGAGACCCGGCACTGAGCTCGAGGGGCAGACCTCTCTAGTCGATGAGGCTCCGGGAGATGACTTCTTCCTCCGTGAGCTTCTTGAAGTTCTTGGCGTTCCCGGGCTTGTGGTAAGTCACGTTTCCGTCCTTATCGTAGCTCCGAAGGTTCAGTGTTCCATCCGTATGGTAACCGATGAGCTCCTTCACCGAGCCGTCTGTTCCGTCGAGGACGAAGTCCCCGGGAGAGAGGGCACCCTTCTTCCCTCGGAGGATGATGATGTTCTTCTCCAGGACCTTGCCCACCCGAGTGCCGTCTTCGAACATCAGGGTGTAACCGCCCGACGCGTCTTTGCTCACGACCTTCGCGTAGACCTTGTTAGTCGCATCCCAGACGACTTCTCCCTGGAGATCCTTGACGTTAACTACGTCCGTCAGGTTCGCCGCCGGAAGGAGGGGGACCGACCTCGGGAGAGCCTCCTCCGTGCTCGCGACGGAGCGGGATCCAGCGAAACTCGTGTAGTCGACGTCCGGGACGACTTTCTTATCTGCTGTCTTTACGAGGAACTTACCCTGGTGGTTCACCCCTAGGATCACGCCCTTCCCGCCGTCCTTGAACTGGACCTGGTCACCGGATTTGAAGTTCCGATACTCGCCGTCTGGCTTGTAGAGATCCGAACTCGGGTAGTCCCAGCCACGGAATCCCCAGATCCTCGGGATGCCGAAGTCCGCCAGGCCGTAGCCAGTTACCTTCTGAAGCGGGGAACCGAGGGTTTGGGAACCGATGCTGAAGTTTCCATCGTTTTCGATTCCGTAGATCGAGACCTTATTCCCCTTCGAATCGTACACCCGATCTCCAACGGAGAGCCCGTCTTTCGTGCCCTCTATTAGAGTGAACGCGTCCCGCGGAAGCTTCTTACGAATTATGACTCCGGGAGCGCCGCGAGCGTAGTACGTGCCGTCTTTGTTCACCTGTGAGATGGTCACGAGGATGTTCAAGGAGAGGACCCGAACCTTCTGCCCAACCTGGAGCGGTTGCTCGTAGAATTGCTTCTCGGTTGATGCCTCGACCTCTGCTGCCGGTTTCACGGCTAGAGCCGTCGGGCCATCCTCCTTGTCTCGGACCAGGCCCCACGGAAGCTGCCCGTCGACCTTCTTCAGGTCCTGGACTGTCATGTCCCCCCGGCGCTTGGTCGTTCCGTCGAGGGAAGTCAGGAGTGTCTTCGGAGGAATGTTGTCGAACACTTCCGGATCGAGGAGGACTAGCGGTTTGCCTGTCTTGTTACCAGCGCCGTCCCCCGGGACAACCTTCCCCCCGGCTAGGGTAACGACGAGAGTAAAGTCCGGATCCTTGTAGGCAGTCCTGAGGGAAACGTCGTACAAGGACGAAAGTCTCTTGTCCGTAGAGGCAAGCTGCTTCAGCGCTCCGAGGACCTGGGCCTTCGAGACCCCTGAGCCGAAGTAGTCCTGTCGCATGAGAGCTGAGAAAATTTCCTTCAGTGCTTTATCATGGACCGCTCCGTTCTGCTGCCGAACATCCGCGATCACTTTGAAGAAACCATTCCAGGCCTGGAGTTGGTTCGCCAGCGACCGGCTTCCGCCAGTTATGGTCTCGACGAAGTTCCGTGCGTAGGAGTCGAGGGGTTCGCCGGCGAGCTTCTGGAGCTGACCCGGTTCGGTCACGGTCAAGGCGTAGTCCCACGCATCGTGGATCTTCCTCGAAGCGGCGAACTTCTCCTTGATCTGGTCTTGTTCCTTGGCAGTTTTATTCACGACGACGCTAGATAGGAAATTAGTGAACTTCTTCATTCCGGTCGGCGGGGTCGGGTTCTTCACCGAAGCCGTGATCTCATCTAAGTTCTGGAACCCCGTCGTCTCGAGGTCCGCTAATCCCTTCCCCGGGAAGGCGTTGATCTTGGGCTGCTCGACCTCCACGTCCTTCAAGAGGACCATCTGGTAGGATTCGGTATCATTGTACTCGTCGTCCACCAGCTTCATGAGGACGTTCGTTTCCTCGACCGTATTCCCGGTCCCGAGGATCCCCTCGTCCAGGAACTTCATCTTCATCGCCCGGTCGATCTGCGGATCCGGATGGAGCTTCAGCTTCGCGAGCTTCCGGATCTTCCGGAACTTCTGCGAGTAGGTGTAGTTCCCCCGCCCCGCCGGCAGGCCATTCTCCCCGTCTTCCCCATCACCGATCCTGTGGATCTCCTGGAAAGCGTCGTACTCGGCTTTGCTAGGATCGCGGCCGAGCACAAGGCTGTAGAGTCGGGTGCGAACGGCCTTGTACGAAGCCGTAGTCTTCTGGTCCGCTTTCCCAGCCTGGGACTTGAGGCTCTTCTCGAGGCCATCGCTCTCGGCGAGGGAACTGCGGATCTGCGCGTCCGTCTCCGGGTCAGCTTTCACATCGGGAGCTGCGACCTTGCGATCCTCCTTCCCGGTGTCCTTGCCTCCGAGCCGGTTGATGAGCGTTGTTAGCTTCGTGAGGAGAGGAGTCTTCTTCTCCGGCGGCAGGGAAGAACTTTCGATCGCCTGGCGAAGGGAGATCAGCTGATCCACGTCCCTGGCGCCCGTCGCCTGTCGAACCCGCAGGTCCGTCGGGATCGACGAGACGATGTCGACGAGGTCGGCTTCCGAGCGGGTCAGGTTCCGCATCACCGCCGCGGCCAGCGCCGGATTATTGGCGACGAACCGACTCACCGTTTCGACGTTCTGGACCCCGCCCTTGAGGTTCCAGCCTTTGGCCACGGCGACCTTCGAGCCCTTGTCTACGATCTGGTTGAGTTCCTTGCTCATGAGAGCGAACCTCGTCATCGTGATCCCGGCCTTCACACACGACTCGAGGGCGACCTTCGCCCGGGCCTTGAGGTTCTCCGCTTCTTCCCTGGAGATGTCCGCGTCCGTACTCTCGAGCAGGGTCTGCTTCATGCCCTGGACTTCTCTGAGGTTCTTCGCGGCGATCTCTTTCTGCCTCTTGTACTCGGAGGCCCTCTGCTGCGAGTCCTTGAGGTCGTTGACCGATTCGATGCTCGCCTGGTAGCAGGTCGCGAGGGCGCCAGCGAGGAGCCCGCCTGGGGCGAGGATGGAAGCGGCGATCCCCACCGCCGTGCTCACCACGGTTTTACCTGTTTCCTGGGCGCGCATACCTTGGTCGATGTACCCCCGGATCTTCTCGAGCGCCTGGCATCCGTCCGCCCGCAGGGCTTCGCGGATGAGACGCGCCGGCAAACTAACGCAGTCTATTTCCTTGCTCCGGGACGAGTAGACGAGATCCAGCGTCGCGTTCCCAACCGCCTGAGCGGCGCCCTGGCCAAAGTTCCGGTCGTAGACCACGGCCATCTCGGCTGCTTCGTTGGCCTTCTGCCGGCCCTCTTTCATATCAAGACTTTTCCCGTAGCTGGTCCAGCTCCCGGTCATGCAGACCTTCCGGTT
>SXUH01000346.1 GCA_005791855.1 Bdellovibrionales bacterium | reverse complement strand
GTCGAGGTCGGTGGTGATCCCCGTGTAGAGGAAGCCCTTCTCGTTCTGGATGATGTAGACAAACCAACAGGATTCTTTCATGCTAGACTCAGGCCCTATGGAAAGAATTAAAATCCCCTTCTCCGAATTCACCTTCTCCTTCTCCCGCAGCGGCGGGTCCGGGGGGCAGAACGTGAACAAGGTTAACACTAAGGTTATCCTATACTGGAACTTTGAGCAAACGACCTGTTGCAACTCGGGGGTCCGGGAGCGGTTCCGCGACAAATATGGTCAGTTTATCCTCGAGGACGGGAGCGTGCAGGTGGTGAGCCAGAAGCACCGGACCCAGAAGGCGAACCTCGATGACTGCATCGAAAAGCTCCACGCCATGGTCAACAGCGTGGCGGTTCCGCCGAAGATCCGGAGGGCCACGAAGCCGAAGCGGAGCGCGGTGCTGAAGCGGCTGGATAGTAAGAAGAAGGACTCGGAGAAGAAGCGGCTGCGGCGGCCGGACTATTAGAAAATAGAACCCCTGGCTAGCGGTCTCCCACGCAGGAGCCGAGGGCCTAGAGGCCAGTCGTCCGCAGGTCGAACCACTGGCCCTCGCTCCGGTCCTCCAGTCGGCCGAAGCCCGTCGGGATCCTGCGGGTGAACTCCGCATCCTCGCAGCTGTGCTGGTAGCCGAGGAGGACCTTCGGGGGCGTGCGCGTATCTTGCAGGAGGATGGAGACGGGGCTGTAGTAGAAGGAATGGAAGATCCGGAACCTGGCCTTCCCGCTGGCGACGAGTTCCCGGTAGTCGATGCAGGCCCTCGGCGTCTCAGAGAGAAGTGACCGTAGCCAGGCCCGGTCGTGCCAGAAGTCCCGGCCCTGGACCAGGACCACGCCCGCGAAGGTAAGCGTAGGGAGGAAGACTCCGAGGTGGAGCAAGAGGCGCCGGGAGGACGGGGCTGCCGGAAGGAACCGCCCGTGAACCCAGGCGAGGAGGTAGAACCCCAGGTGGACGAGGAAAGAGAAGATCCGGAAGCGGGAGAGGTCTAGCCAAACCGTCCGCCCGAAGACCCACAGGCCAAGGTTCAGGACGATGAGTGCGGCCAGGGAGTAGGCCGCGAGCCGCACTCCCCGTCCCGTGGTCGCTCTGGAAACCCCATGCTGAACGAGGAGGGCCCCGAGGAGGAAAGCGAGGCAGATCCCGATCAGGGGCTTCCCGTGGAGGCTTAGGAAGTAGGACATCTTAATCATCGCCCAGGACGTCTGGCTCTCCTCGTACCCGGGGGCCACGAGCATGATCCGAACCAGCAGCAGGGCCAGGCAGCCTCCGCCCAGGGCCACGCTTGTCCGCCGAGGAACCGGTGCCCCGTCGAAGATGAAGACCAGGCCCACCATGGCCAGGGGTGCAGCCGACGTCGGGTTCAGGAAGAAGGAGAAGGCCAGGGTAAGGGGGATGCTCCAGAGATGTCTCTTCGTGATGGCGCAGATGACGGCGGGCCAGGCGATGAGGGGGGCGAGCGAGGTCTCCGAGATGAAGTAGAGCTGTCCCCAGATGGTCCCGATCCCGAGAGTGAGGAAGGGCCAGATGACGAGCTCCTTCTTCTCCCGAGGGAGGGCCCACCAGCAGCCGTGGAGCACGGCCAGCGGGATCAGCGCGTAGGTCAGGCAGTACACCACGGTGAGCGCTCCGACCGAGAGGCCCCAGGTGCGAAGCAAGAGCACGGGCCACTGGAAGAAGACCTGGGCTTGACGGAACGGGACCGGGAGCTGGAAGTTTCCCTGCTGTAAGAGATCGTAGAGGTAGCCAGCGCCGTCCCAGGATAAGGGTAGCCCGGTCCGGCCCGCCACCAGGAGGACCAGTCCCATGATGGCCAGAGCAATGTAATACCCTCGTCGCAAAGTCATCCTCACTCTACAAGGATCAGTAGACCAATCCGCAGTCGGGACACTCGTTGGACGTCGGAGAAAACTTCGCCCCGCACGCCTGGCAGACCACCTCCGGCGCCGTCGGATCGTAGACGGCCGACAGGTGCTCGAGGTTCGGCGCGTGGCCCTTGACGTGCTTCAGGTAGTCGGCGTGGAAGTGCGCCTCTAGCTTCTCGCGGTCACTCTCCTTCCCCCAAACCTCCACCGTCACCTTGCACCCGGTGGTGCAGGTCTCTGAGTGGGTCTTGAGGGTCAGCACCACGCCATCGCTTTTGAGCCGGACCTGGTGGTTCTTAGCTTCCTGCAGGTCCATCACGCCGAGAAATACTTCTTCCATCACTTCACCTTGAACTTTTCCTTGAGGTAACTTACGTAGTCTTTGACTTCCAGCCTGCCGATGACATCCTTGCTCCCCACGGACCGGCCCTTCACGTGGATGGTCTTCCGGAGGAACTCGAGGACGTGGTCGGTCTTCCCCGTCGCGAGGTCTCTCTGGAACCCCGGCAGCTCGGTCTTCATCTTCTGGTAGAGGCTCCCCGTGATGAGGTTCCCCAGCGTGTACGTCGGGAAGTACCCGAAGGCCCCGCCGGCCCAGTGCGAATCCTGGAGCACGCCCTCCGCAAAGGTCCGGGGAGTCAGGTCCAGGTACGCGAGGTACTTCTCGTTCCAGAGGGCGGGGATCTCGGCCGCGCCGAGGCCATAGTTGAACACCAGCTCTTCGATTTCGTAGCGGATGATCACGTGGAGGTTGTAGTAGAGCTCGCTGGACTCCACGCGGATGTGGCCGGGCACGGACTTGTTGAAGACGTAGAAGAGCCGCTCCTCGTCCACTCCCTTCATGGCCTTCGGGAAGAGCCGGGCCATGTGCGGGTGGAGGAACTGGCAGAACTCCCGGGAGCGGCCGACGACGTTCTCCCAGAAACGGGACTGGGACTCGTGGACCGAGAGGGAGATGGCTTCGGCGAAGGGGGTGCCCTCCCACTCGGCCGGGAGACCGGCCTCGTAGAGAGCGTGCCCGACTTCGTGCATGGTCGAGGAGAGGGAATCGAGGTTCTCCTCCACGTAGCGGGTGGTGATCCGCTGGTCCGCGGGAGAGATGTTGATGCTGAACGGATGGGTGGAGACGTCGAGCCTGGAGTTCTTCTCCGGAAGGCCGCAGACCCGGGCCGCGAGCAGGCTCAGCTCTTTCTGCGCCGGGACGGCGAACGGACCCTTGAGGTCCGGAACGGTGACGAACTTCCCATCGGCGATGACCTTCTCCTTGAGGGGCACGAGCGCTCCCTTGAGCTCCGAGAAGAGGGCCGTGATCTGGGCCGAGGTGAATTCCTTATCGTGCTTCCGCAGAAGAGCGTCGTAGGGCTTCTTCACCTGGAAGAACCCGGTCTCCGTGCGCTTGAGGTCGACGAGCTTCTCGAGGTGCGGAAGGAAGGCCTTCCAGTCGTTCTCCCGTCTGGCCCGGGCCCAGGCGTGGGTGGCCCGGGTCTGGCAGAGGGAAAGTTCCTGGACGAACCGCAGCGGCAGCGCCCGGGAGAGGTCGTGGTCGAAGCGCAGCTCGGAGAGAAGCTTCTTCTCCCTCGGCTTGAGCTTTTCTCCTTCGAACTCCCGCAGGAGGGCCGCGTACTTCTTCGCGGTCAGGAGCGAGTGGATCTTCCCCTGGACGTAGCTCAGCCGCTGGGCCCGGTCCTCCACCGCTCCCTCCGGCATCATGGTCTCCATGTCCCACTGGAGGAGGGCCTCGATGCCCTTGAGGTAGGAGTACTCCTTGAGGTAGGCCCGGATCTTCTCGAGCGACATCCTACTTCCCGGAGAAGACTTTCTTGTAGCGGTCTTCGTCGAAGCCGAAGGCCAGCACGGCCCCTTCCTGCTCGAGGATGGGTCTCC
>SXUH01000345.1 GCA_005791855.1 Bdellovibrionales bacterium | reverse complement strand
TGAAACTCTTCTCGTCCCCCGTGAGGCTGATCTTCCCGGTGTTCGAAATCTTAAAGCAGTGAGAATCGTACGAGTCCCGGCCTCCGCAAGCGACCGGTGGCACGGCCGGGTACTTCTTCAACGTCTCTTCGGAGCAGGTCGCGAGGCAGCCATAGACCTTGGCGATCTTCTCCAGGTCCTCTGCTTTGACCGTCCCGTCCATGTGCATCGCGGAGTAGCCGGTGAGGGAAATGCACTGGTACCAGAAAGAATCATTGTACTCGCTCACGTCGAACTTCGGAAACCTCCCGTTCATCCCTGCGTAGACACTCTTGTGTGCGATGTAGACGCCGTCCCTTGAGTTCCGGTCTCCGAGGTTAGCCTTCGAAACGGAACAGCACCGGTCACTGGTGCTCTTCCCACACGAATCTCCCGGAGCGCTGGTCTGGGCTACCGATCCAACGGAGAAGGTGATCGCTGAGATGGCCGCCAGAAGTAGATGCATATTAAAACCTCCATGTACTTAGAATTTCCTCATCGTCCCTATCCTTATCAGCAGGTACCCGCCGAAGGCCCAGAAGATCCACGACAGCACCGGGATGTCGTAGAACGTCGACACCACCGTGTTCCGCGCGAAGATCGCCCCGCAGAGGATGAAGACGCACGCGAGGAGGCAGAGCCCGAGGATGTAGAGCGACCGCGAGACCCCGCGGTTGAGCTTGTCCAGGTCCTTCACCCGGATCTCGATGGCGTACTTGTTCTTCGCCGTCTCCTTCAGGAACCACCGCAGGTGCTTCGGCACGATCCGGAGCGAGCTCACCACGTCCTTGGCCACCCAGAGGAGCTCTTCCTTGGCGCTCTTCACCGACAGGAGCTCGGTCACGAACCCCGGGAGGTCCTTCTCGAGGATCTTGAAGATGTTCAGGTCCAGGCCGATGGACTTCCCCACCCCGTCGAGGGTCATGAGCGCGCGGAAGATGATGAACCACTCCCGCGGGAGGTAGAGCTCGTGCTTGCTCAGGGTCTTGATGATGTTCCGGACAAGCTCGGTGACGTTCGTCTCCTTCACGGAGAGGCCGATGTAGGGCGAGAGCGCGTCCTTGATGTCGCGGATCAGTTCCTCGTGGTTCGGGACGTTGTCGTAGTCCGCGACCTCGAGGAACTCGTAGACGAGGTTGTCGTAGTTGAAGGTGATGAGCGCGTAGAGGATGGCGACGAAGTTCGCGCGGTTCTTCTTACTGAGGGTCCCCATGAGGCCGAAGTCGATGATCCCGATCCGCCGGTCCTTGAGGACGAAGAAGTTCCCCCCGTGGAGGTCGGCGTGGAAGAAGCCGTCCGCGAGGAGCGTGTGGGCGAAGAGCTCGACGGCCCGGAGGAGCTTCTCGACGATGTCGGGGCCGATGGCCTCGAGGGAGTCGAACTCGTTGAAGGGCCTCCCGTCGAGGAACTCCATCACCAGCACGTCCTGGGCGCAGTACTCCCGGTAGACCTTCGGGACCACGAGGAAGCCGTCCTTGTCGATGGCCGCGAGGTTGCTCTTCATGCGTTCGCAGTTCTGGGCTTCGTTCAGGAAGTTGAGCTCGCTCTGGGTGCTCTTGAAGAAGTCGGCGATCATCTTCGAGACCCCGAGGAACCGCAGGTCCGAGGAGACGCGCTCGAGCTTGTCGACGATGAAGAGGAGGATCTCGAAGTCCGTCATGATCGTCTTGGCGATCCCCGGCCGGCGGACCTTCACCACGACCTTCTGCCCGTTCAGGAGCTCGGCCCGGTAGACCACGCCGATCGACGCCGTCCCGATGGCCACCGGGTCGATCTTCAGGAAGACCTCGCCGATCTTCCTGCCGAGGCTCTCCTCGATCACCTGCTCGGCGACCTCGAAGGGGATCCCCTTCACCTTGTTCTGGAGCTTCTTCAACTCCTTGATCAGGGCCGGGTCGAGGATGTCCTCCCGGGTGGCCAGGAGCTGGCCGAGCTTGATGAAGCTCGGGCCCAGTTCCTCGAAGCTCAGCCGGAGCTGGGCCCCGAAGATCTGCCACCACTCCTCATTCGAGAGGTCCTCGCGCTTGAGCTCGGAGACCTTCGCCGGGAGGATGAAGCCGGGGATGAGTTTATCCAGGCCGGATTTGACGATGAGCTCGGAGAAACCATGGCGCGCCAAAACCGTGAGGATCTCCCGGAAACGAGAGACATTGCGGATAGTTTTAGTTATACCGAGGCCGGTCCTGATGAGATCCATAATTAGTTAGTCGCTTTTTATTTTATGGTAAGTTAAAATCCCTCCCAGAACTAATGTTTCACCCGATAGAATTATTTACCCATGCTTAAACTGACCATTTCTCTCCTCTTCCTCTTCGCATCGGTCCTGGGCTGGGGGGCGGAAACCTGTAGCCGGGTCGCTACCATTAACTACCAAGACGTCCTGGTGGATGTCAGCAGTAATAACAAGGGCGAGGGCCTGCGCTACTACCTGGAGAAGGACCAGGTCTCCAAGGCCCTCCTGGACGAGTACCAGGAGAACAACCGCTCCACCTGGAAGAGCGCGGTCGGAAGCACTCTCGGCACGGGGATGATCCTCGCCGGGCTCCTGCGGACCTCTGACAAGAAGACCGATCCGCTCCTGAGCCAGAACTTCCTCCTGATCGGCGGGATCGGAGTGATCGCGATCAACTACCTTTTCTCAACCACCCGGGAATTTAACAACGAGTACTTGCTTTCCAAATCCATCCAGGAATATAACAAAAGAAACACCCCGAAGATCTTCTTCGCCCCGACCGGTTCGAGTAATAACCTCGGCTTAGGGGTAGGAGTCGGTCAGGAGTTTTAACTTGTCACTGCAGTGCTTTAAATGCGGGAAGGCCTTATCTGATACCTTCAAGGTCCTGGTGGGCCGACGGGATACCTGTCCCAGCTGCATGGCCGACATCCGCTCTTGTAAGATGTGCCAGTTCTACGACCCGAAATCTTACAACGAATGCAGGGAACCGTCGGCGGATCGCGTTCAGGACAAAGAGAAAGCTAACTTTTGTGACTATTTTAAGATAGGCTCAGGCGGGAACGACGCCGAAAAGCAAAGGCAAGAGCTCCTGGCGAAAGCGGCTTCCCTGTTCAAGAAATAACTTACGGTAGAAAGGAACGATATGAGTGAATGTCCGATGACATTGCTGGGTAAGAAGATGCTGGAAGACGAGCTCGCGACTCTGATCCGGGTCGACCGGGAGCAGATCAAGCAGGCCATCGCCGAAGCCCGGGACCTCGGGGCCCTCAAGGAGACCGCCGAGGACGCCGCCGCCAAGGAACGCCAGTCGATCATCGAGGGCCGGATCCTCGACGTCCAGAGCAAGCTCGCCCGCGCCCGCGTGATCGACGTCTCCACCGTGAGCCACATGGAGAAGGTCGTCTTCGGCGCGACGGTCACCATCTACGACCACCAGAAGGATTCGACCCACACCTACCAGATCGTCGGCGAGGACGAGGCGATGAGCGATCCGAACAAGATCTCCTTCACCTCTCCCCTCGGGAAGGCGCTGATCGGCAAGGAAGAGGGCGATGAGGTCGTCGTGAAGGCCCCGAAAGGTGACTTAGTCTATGACGTCAAAGAACTCCGGTACCGCTAGCACCCTAAGCTGGTTCTCCCCGCTCGACGAGCTAAGCAAGGGGAAGAAACCCACTCCGACCATCGCTAAGCTCCAGGACGCCGGGATACGAACGATCCACGACCTCCTCTGGATCCTCCCCCTCCGGATCCACAAGATGCCCCCTCCCCGGCCCTTCTCGGAAGCGGTCCTCAATCAGTACTTCAAGGGCTCCGGGAAGATCGTCCACGTGGAGCTCAAGCCGGCCTTCGGCAGGAAGGGAAAGGGGAACATCCTCCTCCACAACGGCTTCGCCGTGGTGAAGGACGACCACTCTCCCGAGACCTTGAGCCTGCGCTGGTTTAACCTCTACCCCAATCAGAAGAAGATGATCGAGGCCCTGGACCACATCCGGTTCCTCGGTCAGGTGCAGGAGTTCAAGGCGCAGAAGCAGATCTTGAACCCGCAGATCATCTCCGACGACGCCACCGCGAGCCCGTACATCATCGAGTACCCGACGGTCAACAAGCTCTCCGGAACCTACATCCGGAAGGTCCTGGACCTGATCCCGGCGTCTCTCTGGGCGAACATCCCGCAGACGCTCCCGGAGCTCGGCTACGATTCGAAGCTGAGCCTCGGGCAGGCCTTCCAGATCATCCACGGGAAGATCCCGCCGGAGGCCTTCGACCTCCGGAAGAAGGACGCGGCGGAGGAGCGCCTGATCTACGAGGAGTTCCTCCTCGACCAGCTCCGGATCCAGACCCGGAGGAAGTTCATCAAGCGGAAGGACGCGCCGGTCTTCGAGCTCTCGAGGGCCCGCGTCGACGCCTTCAAGAAGGAGCTCCCCTTCGAGCTCACCCCCGATCAGTCCAAGGTCTTCGAAGACGTCCTCCGCGATCTGAAGTCCGGCCATCCGATGATGCGGATGATCCAGGGGGACGTCGGCTGCGGGAAGACCATCGTCGCCTACCTCGCCTCCCGGGTCGTCAACGAGAAGGATTCCCAGGTGGCGATGATGTGTCCGACGGAGGCGCTGGCGATCCAGCACTACGAGTCCTTCCGGGGGCTCTCCGGCACCGCGGGCCTCGACCTCCTCCTCGGATCGACCAAGGCCAAGGAGAAGCGGGCCATCCTCGCCCGGCTCCGGAGCGGGGAAACGAAGATCGTCATCGGGACCCACGCCCTCTTCCAGGACACGGTGGAGTTCAGGAACCTGGGCCTGGCCATCATCGACGAGCAACACAAGTTCGGCGTCGAGCAGCGGCTCAAGCTCGTGGCGAAGGGCCCCGGGACTCACAGCTTGATCATGACCGCCACCCCCATCCCGCGCACCCTGAGCCTCGCCCAGTACGGAGACCTCGACATCTCCTCCATCCGCATGATGCCCTCGGGCCGCAAGGGCATCAAGACGAGGATCACCGAGAAGGTGAACTACGACAAGTACGTCGAGTTCGTGAAGCTCCGGCTGGGCCTGGGCGAGCAGGCCTACTTCGTCTTCCCCGCCATTGACGAGAGCGAAACCCTGGACCTGCAGAACGTGAAGGAGAGCCTCCGGAAGTACCAGGCGACCTTCCCGGGCTTCCGGGTGGAGATGCTCCACGGCCAGATGAAGGCCGAGGAGAAGGAGCAGACCGTGCGGGACTTCCGGGACCGGAAGATCCACATCCTCGTCTCCACCAGCGTGATCGAGGTCGGGATCAACATCCCGAACGCCACCATCATGAGCATCTACAACCCCGAGCGCTTCGGCCTCTCTTCCCTCCACCAGCTCCGGGGCCGCGTGGGCCGGGGGGACAGGCCCGGCTTCTGCTTCCTCGTCCTCGACAAGGACCCGTCGGCGGAGGCCCACCAGCGCCTGGAGGTCATCGAGAAGAACCTCGACGGCTTCGTCATCGCCGAGGAGGACCTGAAGTTCCGCGGCGAGGGGGACCTTTTTGGAGTGGATCAATCAGGCTCTACCGCGGCCAAGAAGCTCGCGAACTTCATCACCCACACCGCCATCCTCGAGGAGGTCGTGCGCGACCTCCACGAGCTCGAGGCCACACACCCCGAGCTCCTCGCGCCGCACTTCGAAAGGCTCGCAAAAGACCAGAAAATCCTGGATACTATCTGAGAGGGATTTATGATTCACTTTGAAGTCTTGCAGAGTCCGGACGGCAACGTCCTCACGAGCTTCCGGTATTTCCAGAACATGCTCTACCTCGGCCGGAAGACCGGGGACCTCGTCATCGAGGACGCCCAGCTCCGGGACTCGCACCTCCTCATCGAGGTGGTGGAGGACAAGCTCCTGGTGCATCCGCAGAGAGACGTCGGGTTCTACCTGCTCAACGACAAGCGGGCCACCACCATCCGGAAGCTCAAGGTCGGCGACCGCCTGGGCCTGGGCAAGACGGTGATCAAGATCCTCGGCTTCGAGGACACGCCGAAGGAGTCGAAGGCCGAGCTCCTGGGCAGGAAGGTGGACGCCCTCCTCGCCGAGAACTCGCCCCGGCTCCCGCTGATAGAAAAACTAACAAAGCTGATGAAGTGAACAAGTTCAAGATCACCGACGCCAATTTCTTCAAGACCGCCGACAACGAGCAGCTCTTCTTCGTGAAGAACTTCACCACGTTCGATCCGGAGAAGCCCGTGCTGGTGTTCAACTACGGTCTGGTCTGCAGCAGCCTCCACTGGGAGTTCCAGACCGAGTACTTCGACAAGCTCGGGTTCCAGATCCTCACCCACGACTACCGGGGCCACTTCCAGTCCACCGGGAACCAGGCCGTGGAGAAGCTGACCTTCGAGCAGATGGCCCGGGACATCCGCGACCTCTGCGAGTACACCGGGATCCGGCGGGCCTGGATGCTAGGCCACAGCATGGGGGTGAACGTCTGCCTCCAGCTCGCCAAGGACTTCCCCGAGCTCGTCCAGGGCATGGTCCTCATCTCCGGGACGTTCATGCCGGTGAAGGACGTCATGTTCGACTCGAACATCATGGAGTTCATCGCCCCCCTCGCCCGCGGCGCCCTCGAGAAGTACCCCGACGTCTTCAACAAGATCTGGACCACCAGCGGGAAGAACCCCCTCATCCGGCAGATCATCCACGCCACCGGGTTCAACCGCCACCGGGTCGCCAAGGAGTTCATCGAGATCTACCTCAACCGCGTGAGCCAGCTCGGGGCCGAGGTCTTCTTCCAGCTCTTCAACGAGATGACCTGCCAGAACATCGCCGGCTGCATCGAGCGGATGAAGATGCCCGCGCTCGTCATCGGCGGCCACAACGACAACGTGATCCCGAACCACCTGCAGCGGACCCTGGCGAACCTCCTCCCGAACTCCCAGACCTACTTCCTGAAGGACGGCTCCCACGTTCCCCAGGCGGACTACCCGGAGCTCATCAACGAGCGCATCGCCCTCTTCCTCAACCAGGCCGCTAGTCGAGCTTGATGTTATTGAGCTCGAGGATCGGCTTGAAGATCCGCTTCATGGCGGACCGGAGCTGGGACTTCTTGTACTCGTGGTGGGACGCCTCGCCCTGCGTGTTCTTCAGGTGGCTCTCGTAGTCGGTGAGCTGCACCTCGAACGGGTAGAAGAAGCGCACGTCCCGGGAGATCGGCGACGTGTCCAGGTGCAGGAGCGCCTGGGAGAGCGGGTGCTCGCGGTCCTTCAGGGCGAGCTTCCGGACCTCGTTGAACGACGACATGAACGGGTTCCGGTACTTGATGAGCTGTCGGCCGGTGAAGTGGATCGCCCGGTACTCCTGGGACGAGTGCCGGTTCTCGTGGTGGAGGGTCCCCGGAGAGCACTCTTCGATGAGGGCGTTGAGCTTCTGGTAGAAGGCCTCCTCCGTGAGCTGGAGCCGGATCGCCTCACGGTAGGTCCCGAAAATCTTCTTCCGGAACGCCGCCAGGTCCACCAGCGTGTTCTGGGACCGGCTCGGTTTGATGTTGTTCATCATGATCACGTAGTTCCGGTGGAGGAAGTTGATCACCCGGAGGGCGTCGAGCTTGTTGTAGGTGATGATCCGCACGCCGATCCGGTCGAAGAGCTCCTCGGCGACGTTCTCCTGCTGGTGGAGGAGTTTGATGATGATCGAGTCGCGGGTCTTCTTCGCCTTGGTCTGGAAGTCGTACAGCGGGATCGTCACCCCGCCCTCGTTCCGGAGGTAGAGCCGGTTCTGCTCGTCCCGGTGGATGAACTTGTAGAAGCGGTCGAAGATCTGCTGCTGGATCGTCGAGAAGTACCGGTACCGGAGGTCCTTGTCCGTGTGGAGGATGGTGTGCATGACCTTGAGGATCACCCCGGCCCAGAGGGACTCCGCGGTCTTGAGCTTGTAGCTCGAGTGGCCCGTGGCCGCGAGGAAGAGCTCGGAGATGTTGGTGATGGTGTACAGGTAGTGCGGGACCCGGAGCTCCAGGCCATCGGGGTTCCCTTCTTTGAGGAAGTACCGTTTGATGAACTGGAGGGCTTCCTGGAAGATCCCGAAGAGCTCGGCGTTCTCCACCGGGTCGTTGATGTCGAAGCCGTAGCCGAGGAGGAAGTTGGCCACCAGGTCTTTGTCGTAGAGTTCGGTGAGGTAGTTGGTCGCATCCAGAGACGACTTTCCACTGCAGACAACATCGAATGTTTCCCAGTTGAAACTGTACTCATTAAGGTAGCTAGGACGCTGCACCATATTTTGTCATTCTCATCTTTGGACATTAATATCGCTGAAAGGCTAAACTAACGTAAATTCTATGAAAGATCAAAAAATAGAAAATCCATCGATTCCCAGTGTTATTTTTCTCTCGTGGTTCTATACAGGGAAGTTTCCAAAAGCACCTGGCACGGTAGGAAGTTTCGCAACGATTCCATTAATTTACTTACTACACTACCTTGATTTCAACATTTATAGTTTAATGGTCTTGATTCTTTCTCTCTACGCGGCCGCCGTTCTCGTGACGGAAAGAATCCAACAGAAGTTCGGCCTGCACGACCCGCAGTGGATCGTCATCGATGAAGTGATCGGCATGCTCATCACCTGGAGCTTCGTTCGCACCGTAGATTTTCCTACGCTCTTTTTGGTTTTTTCTTTCTTCAGATTCTTCGACATCATCAAAGTGTGGCCCGCATCGTATTTCGATCGGCTCTATCATGGCTTTGGAACCATCACTGACGATGTTGTTAGTGGCTTTTATGCAGGAATTATAACTGTTTTGGTACGGCAATATTTTTGATGCTTAATATAATTCTCTTAAGTATATCAAATATTTGGATATCCGTATTTTTTCCGTAAATATTGCATGAAATGCATTGTCTAAGATATGGGGGCGATGTTAGTTTTTTAATATAACACACGCTTTCATGTATGAAAAATTAAATGAGAGAAGGAGAATCCTCATGGCTATAAATTCGAACGCAACTAACACTTCATCTGACAATTCTAATCGCAAAAAAGCGCTGGATCTTGCTCTTTCCACGATTGAAAAGCAATTCGGGAAAGGCGCGATCATGCGACTTGGGACTGAAGAAGCTCAGGTAAAAACACCTGCTATTTCTACCGGAGCTCTCGGACTGGACCTTGCTTTAGGAGTTGGCGGTATCCCACAGGGAAGAATCATCGAAATCTACGGACCAGAATCTTCTGGTAAGACGACCCTCACCCTTCACATCGCAGCTGAGTGCCAGAAGGCCGGCGGAACCGTTGCCTTCATCGACGCGGAACACGCTCTCGATACGGTCTACGCAAGCAAGCTCGGTGTGGACGTTCCAAACACTCTGATCTCTCAGCCAGACTCCGGCGAGCAGGCCCTCGAGATCACTGACATGCTGGTTCGCTCGGGTGCGGTTAACCTTCTGATCGTCGACTCTGTTGCTGCCCTCACGCCGAAAGCAGAACTCGAAGGAGACATGGGTGACTCCCACATGGGTCTCCAGGCCCGTCTCATGTCCCAGGCCCTCCGGAAGCTGACAGGTTCGATCTCACGCTCGAACTGCACAGTGATTTTCATTAACCAGCTTCGAATGAAGATTGGGGTAATGTTTGGAAATCCTGAAACGACGACCGGCGGGAACGCGCTTAAATTCTACGCTTCCGTTCGAATGGACATCCGCCGTACCGGCGCGATCAAAGACGGCGAAGCCGTGACCGGGAACCGCACGAAGATCAAGATCGTGAAGAACAAGGTCGCTCCTCCGTTCCGGGAAGTCGAGTTCGACATCATGTACGGAGAAGGGATCTCGAAGGAAGGCGACCTCCTCGACGTCGCGGCCAACGAAGGCATCGTCGAGAAGGCCGGATCTTGGTACTCGTACAACAACTCGAAGATCGGCCAGGGTCGGGAAGCTTCGAAGGAGTTCTTGAAGCAGAACCCGGCGATGGTCGAGGAGATCCGGAACAAGGTCCTCGCCAAGCACGGGATCGGCAGCGCTCCGCTGGATGTCGCATCGATTGACATGGAAACCGGCGAGATCAAGGAAAAAGAAGAGAAGCCAACTAAAGGTAAGAAAAACATCCAGTAAGATGGAGAGGGCCGCCGAAAGCGGCCCTTCTTTTTTTGCAGTCACGGGACGACTCTTATGCAATCTAAAATTTATTCTTATTGCATCTACCTCCTCTCCAAGCAAGACTACTCCGAGTTCAAGATGCGACAGAAGCTCCGCCAGAAGAGAGACTTCCTCCCCCACGAGATCGACGAAACCATCGCGAGCCTCAAGGCGAAGGGCTACCTGCGCGAGGACGCCTACCGCCGGCTCTTCATCCGGAAGTGGATGCAGAAGGGCGAGTCCGAGCAGAAGATCCGCCAGCGCGGGGCCATGGAGAAGCTCCAGTTCGAACCGGAGGAGTTCTCCACCGTCGAGGAGGAGCTAGGTTTCAACGAGGATGACAGCATTGAAAAACTCGTCGAGAAGAAGCTCCGGTCGAAGGAAATCCCTTCCGACTCGAAAGAGCGCGGGAAGCTGAGAGACAAGGTCCTGAGGTTTCTGATTTCCAAGGGCCACGGGTACGACGAGGCGAAGAAGGCCCTGAGCAAGAGGTTCAACAGCGCTAGCGCAGCTGACTCGGAGCTGTTCTAGAGGAGGCGGAGTCCGGAGACTCCGCCGTGGTGATTATTCTTCTGCGAGAGGGTCTTGAGAGCATTCCGCCGGGAGGTTAACCTTCGTGACCTTCAGCGACGTACGATCGACTTGAACGTTCAGGCCAGTCGGCTTCGAAATTAGCTGGAGGCAGCCCCGGAAGATCAAACACTTGTCCGCGTTGTCGAAGGTGAAATACACCGTCTTGTTACCCCTCGTCTGGTACTGGATTCTATTCCCTTCGTCGTCACACATGAGGAAGGCGTTGTGGCTGTTCGAAGATTGGGAAAAGGTTATGTATCTGCTTTCTTTCGCAAGGATCGCGGTGATCGTGAATTCAAACGGATCTTTCAAGAGGCGATCTCCGCCGGTGAAGACCTGGGCGTAACCTGAAAGCGAAGAGAGCAGGAGCGAGGCGATTAGGAATGATTTCATTTTTTCTCCTTTGGGTTCATGGGTCCTTTCGTGAGCTCAGCGGGGACTATTCTTCCGCCAATGGGTCCTGCGTGCACTCGGCCGGGAGGTTCACCTTCGTGATCTTCAGCGTGGCGCGGTCTACCTGGACGGTCATCCCGTTCGGTTTGTTCACGGTCTTCAAGCAGCCCTTCACGAGTTCACACTTGGCGATGCTGTCGAAGAGGAAGCTCATGTTCTTATCGGCCCTGTTGGTGTAGTTGATGTACGAGTTATCTGCAGAGCAGTAGAGGTACGCATGGTTCCCGTTCGAAGACTGCTTGACGGTGATTACTCCACTGGACGACCGGTCCCAGACCTCCAAGATGGTGAACTCAAACGGGTCTTTGAGGAGGCGGTCACCTCCGGTGATCACCTGAGCGTAGCTCGAGAGAGAAGAAAGCAAAAAAGCTGCGGCCAATAACGTCTTCATTAGGTCTCCTTTTGAAGCCCCGGGCTTCGTTTTATATCGACTACCGTAAGTGAATCCTACTCATGATCGGCGCCGGGCGATTCCCCTGCTTGCTGTGGACGACGACGATGGTGTCCCGGTCGATGAACGCGACCTGGTGGTACTCCACCATCACCTGGGACCTTTCGGCGTCGAAGATGAGGAGACGCTTCCAGGTGTTCCCGCCGTCTACCGACCGGTAGAGGCCGCTCATGGCTCCGGCGAGGACCTCGTTGTTGTTAAACGGGCTGGCATGCACCCAGTAGGTCCGGAGGTACCCTGGCGTCGACACCAGGCCCGCTCCCTTCTCGATCACGAAGGACGCGCTCCGCCTCTTCCGGAAGGTTGGCTTCTGGTCGCTCGTGTAGTTGTACCCGGGCACCGTCTCGTAGACCGCGTTGCACGCGGACATCCGCAGTCCCTTGTTCGCCAGGAACTCGACGTTGTAAATCGTCGAATCGTCGTAGACCCCCGAGCTAAACTCATCGACCCGGCCGGCCTCGTCGAGCCGGTAGAGGTGGTTCCCCGTGCCGACGAAGACCTTCCCCGGGACCTCCGGATGGGTGCTGATGCCCCAGGCGGACTGCGGGGTCGCGTTCCCGAGGCGGTGCTGGAGGATCTGGCCGAAGTTCGCGGTAGACCGCACGAGGCTCCGACCTCGGAGGTCGTACTTCGTCACCCAGCCCTGGCTCTCGCCGACGTAGACGTTCGTCCCGGCGGCGTTCACGTGGACCGAGTAGACGTGGATGAGCTTGGTCGCCTTCGGGACGTGGGTGATGGAATCGAAGGACGCGCCTCCGTCGACGCTGAAGAAGACCTTCGCACTCTTGCCGAAGGAGTTGGATCCGAGGACGACCACCTTCCTCCCGTCGGCACTCACGGAGACCGTGTTGTAGTACTGCGAACTCCCCTTGAGATCGAGGATCGTTTCCCAGGTGGCCCCGGCGTCCTCGGACCGGAGGAGCACGCTCCCGCTGAGTTCGATGGAAAACCCGACCGCGAAGAGCCGTTGCCGGTTGCTCGGGTCCTGGGCCATGGACGTCACCAGCCGGACGCCGGGGATGATGATGTCTTCCTGGGAGATCCGAGAAGATGAGGTCACCGGGGAGGAGACGACCTTACTTACGTCGCCGACCTCCGGATCGTAGGCTTCGGCCACGTTGCGAGTGAAGACTCCGAGTTCCCCGCCCCAGGCGTTGAAGGCCGAGAGCCGTTTCTGCTTGGTCCACGGCGCGGGGATCTTTATCCGAGCGACGTCCTCGAGCCGGAGTCTGCGTCCGACGTGCTTATTCTGGATGACCAGGTCCCCCTGACTCCTGCTGAAGGCCCCGAGGTCGACCGAGGTGTTCTCGTCGTGGATGGAGACCGTGGTGACTTGCTTATTCAGGCCATCCCGGCTTAGCTTCAGGCAGATCTTCTCGAACCCCTGGGAGGTACCAAAGCAGATCGGCTCCGCTGCCTGCGCAAGACCGGCCGAAAGTGAAAGGAGCACGCACGCACTCATAAGTTTAAACATAGATCCCCCGATGGTATCCAAGCCTCCATGCACACGGGGGGCCAGGTTTCCTCCGATCTAAGAGGGAGATTCTGTCGACTCCGCTCTCTGGCCGTCAACGGACTAGACAGCTCCGTCCTGGCCGTCGACGGACTTTCCGGGCTCAAGTTCAAGGCCAAGCCTCGCTGTCTTCTTTATGTGAGGAATCCCCACGAAGACCGTCGAAAGTTTAGTCACTCCATACTCGTTATTGACTATTCCTTTCTCGGCCCGTCCGGGGATCAAGCGGTTACCCCGGTTCGGCTTGGCATCTGCCTTGCTTCATCCTGGGCACAGGAGATTTCGTATGGAGTGGTTTGAGAATAAGAAGAAGCCGTTTGCGTTCATGTTCCTCGGGTTATTCACCCTCACCGGGACGTACAACGCCGTCGTCATCAACTCCGAGTCTCACATCACCGGAGAAGACATCAAATTCGTCAAGCGCCTGGACGAACTCTACGGCGTGACCACACCGGCCCGGGTCGTCGCGAACTCCATGAAGTGGCAGAAGCTTCCGAAGCAGCAGATCGCGACGGCGCAACCGTCGCCGACGTTTATCTCCCAGTCGATCCAGCGCCAGGAAGCGGCCCCGGCCCAGGCGGCGGGCCCGCAGGAAGAGCAGGTAGTCGCGACCTCCGCCATCCAGGAGGACCTGAACCTAAGCCTCGTCGAAGTCATCAACCCGAAGAAGTGGCAGCAGGGACTCAACACCTCCCAGTTCAGCGGATCCCTCTCCACCAGTAACGGCTCCATCGACGAACTCTCCGTTGGCCTCCCGGACGGCGACGGGGTCTCCATCTCCTTCACCGAACTCACGGGCAACGTCTTCGAGTACGACTACAACGGCGAGCTCTACAGCGGGATGCTCTACCAGGTCGACCAGAACTCCTACATGGTTTCCCTCACCAACGGTCCGCTCGAAGGAACGCGTCTGCGCTTCTCGAACACGACTCTCAATGAAAACCTCCAGCAGTCTCAGCAGAACCTCGCCGAGCAGAACATCGAAGCCGGAAGCTTTGGAAATTCCGAACCTTCTCCGGAGATGGTAGTTCAAACCGACCGGGCCATGCAGGAAGAAGCCGAGAAAGCTCAGCAAGTCGAAGCCGGAAACCAGCCTGAGGCGATGTAATATTGCGCGAGGCGCACGCCTTCTTTAGCTAGCCCCCTTTTTTGCCATATGATAACCTTTTGGGCAATTTTAACACCCCCCGAGGTTAGGCATGCGCGCGCAAGAAATCCGGAATGCATTTTCCAAATATTTCATCAAGAATGGCCACGAGAAGAAGAAGTCCTCGTGCCTAGTTCCGTTCAACGATCCCACGCTCCTCTTCGCGAACTCCGGGATGAACCAGTTCAAGGACAACTTCACCGGAAAGGCGAACCCCGACCACAAGCGGGCCGTGACGATCCAGAAGTGCGTCCGCGCCGGGGGGAAGCACAACGACCTCGAGAACGTCGG
>SXUH01000344.1 GCA_005791855.1 Bdellovibrionales bacterium | reverse complement strand
CGAGGACCCGGCCCCCGCTGGTGAGGAGCTTCCCGCCTTCCTTCCTCACGCCGGCGAAGAAGACGTTGGTGTCGACGACCGGCTCTTCCTCGAGGCTGATCTCCCGACCCTTCTCGACGGTCTCTCCGAAGAGCCCCGGGTACCCCTGGGCGGCCTTCACGACGTGGACGGCCCAGGCGTCCTTGAGCTTCACCGGCGCCGGGGCCTTCGCACCCCTGGAGACGTCGTAGAGGAACCTCGTGAAGTCTCCCTCGATGAGCGGGAGGATCACCTGCGTCTCCGGATCCCCGAAGCTGACGTTGTACTCCAGGAGCATGATCTCCTGGGCGTTCACCATGAGCCCGAGGAAGAGCATGCCCTTGAACGGACAGCCCTTGCGCTTCATCGCCGCCAGGGTGGGTTTGACGAACCTTTCTTCGATCAGCTTGGTGAACCGGTCGTTGGCCCACTCGACCGGGGAGATGGCCCCCATCCCGCCGGTGTTCGGTCCCTCGTCGTTGTCCCGCAGGCGCTTGTGGTCCTGGGCCGCGCCGAGGTAGGTGAAGGCGTCGCCGTTGCAGGCGTAGAAGAGAGAGACCTCTTTGCCGGTCACCGCCTCCTCCACGAAGATCCCTTCCTCAAGGCCCGGGAGGCCTTGGGCCTTGAGCTTCTCCAGCACCTCCTTCGCTTCCGGCACGTCCCGGCAGACGAACACGCCCTTCCCCAGCGAGGGCCCGGAGATCTTGATCACGGGTCTGGTGAAGGTGGAGAGGAGGTTCTCGAGCCGCTGGGGCCTACCGTTGAAGGCGAGGGTGAGGTCCTTGTAGTGCGCGGTGGGCACGGAGGCTTCCACCATGAGGTTCTTCGAGAAGAGCTTCGAGCGCTCGAGGCTCGCGGCCGCGCGGCCCGGGCCGAAGCAGGCGACGTTCCATTCTTCGCACCAGTCCGCGACCCCGTCGTAGAGGTACTTCTCGGCCCCGGGGATGACGAGCTGGATGTGGTAGAGTTCGATGATGTCCCGGAGGTTTTCCTTGCTGAAGGCCACGCTCACGGCGTGGTACTTCTCCCGTTCCTTTCCGGGGAGGAGGGCCATGCCGGGGTTGCCGGGCCAGGCGTAGATCTTCTGCGCCGATTCGTCCTGCGCCAGTCTCCAGAAGAGGGCGTGCTCGCGGCCGCCGGAGCCGAGGATGAGGATGTTCATGGGCCGGCCCCCCGCAGGTCGGCCACTAGAGCGTCGAGCCGGCTCCCGGTGCCGGGCACGTGGCCGATGAGGTCCGGCAGCAGAGCGTACATGGCTTCGACGGACCGGTGGAACCGGGCCGGGAGCCGCTCGGGCGCCGGGATGTGGTCTTTGAACTCGGTGCCGAACTTTTCCTTCACGGACTCGAGGTTCTCGTACCACGAGCTCTTCCGGTAGTACTGGCGGATGAGTTCCTTGGAGAGGAGGAGGTCCCCCTTGGTGAGCCGGAGCTCGTCCGGGCCGATGGAGTCCACCAGGATGATCTCCCGGTTGCCGTCGACCCGCTCCCCGAGCGCGAACTCGAGCTTCCCGTCCCAGAGCTCGACCCCTTCTTCGTCGAAGAGCTCGCCGAGCTCCCGGGCGATCCGCGAGGTCGTCCGGAAGAGGTTGAACCACTCGGTGTCGTTCATGCCGGTGAGGAGCCGGGCTTCTTCGCTACTCAGGCGCCGGTCGAAGCGCTCGAGCTTGGTGGTGAACTCGATCATGGGCTGGTCGAAGCGCTGGAGTTCCTCGAAGCCTTCGCTGCGGCCAAGCAGGGACGACCCCCGGGCCACCCCGAGGCGGAAGATGACTTCCAGGGGGATGAAGATGTTTTCTTTCTGCGGGAGCGGAACCGCGCGGTTCACCTCGAAGGGCCTGATCACCATCTCGTTCTCCGCGCAGGGCACGTCCACGAAGTGGGTCCGGATCCCCTTCGCCTCCAGGCGCCGGTAGATGGTCTTGGTGAACCTCGCCAGGGACTGGCCCTTGTCCTTCAGGTGGTCCGGCATCTCGCCCCAGTCGAACACCGAGTAGCGGTCGGAGAACCGGAAGACGTAGTGGTCCCCGGAGCTGTAGACGTCCTTGGTCGAGCCTCTATGCACTAACTTCACAAAGCGCCTCCTTGACAGGGTATGGGTAGTTTCCGTCCAGACAGGATCTGCAGAACTGCTTCTTCCCGAGGGCGACCTCGACGTCCGGGATGGAGTTGTAGAAGACCCGCTCGACCTTGAGGCTCGCCTCGATCTCCCGGAGGGTGCGGCCGTGGGCGACGAGCTCTTCCTCCGTGGGGAAGTCGATGCCGTAGTGGCACGGGAAGGTGATCGGCGGGCAGGTGCTCGCGAGGTAGACGGCCTTCGCCCCGTGGTCCTTCAGGAGCTGGATGGTCTTCATGGAGGTCGTCCCGCGGACGATGGAGTCGTCGACGAGGAGGATGCTCTTGCCTTCCACCTGCTCGCGGATCACGCTGAACTTCAGGTTCACCGTCATGTTCCGCCGGTCCTGGCCGTTCTGGATGAAGCTCCGCTGGACGTAGCGGTTCTTGATCAGCGCCTCCCGGTACGGGATGCCCGTGGCCTCGCTCATGGCGATGGCGCTGGAGCGCGAGGTGTCCGGCACCGGAACGATGACGTCGATCTCTTCATGGTACCTTCCCTTCCGGACCTGCTTGGCGAGCTGCT
>SXUH01000343.1 GCA_005791855.1 Bdellovibrionales bacterium | reverse complement strand
GGTGGGCGACGAACCGGACGTCCGGCCGGTCGATCCCCATGCCGAAGGCGATGGTGGCCACGCCGATGATCCGCTCCTCGGTGTTGAAGAGGTTCTGGTTCTTCGCGCGTTCTTCTTTGGGGAGTCCCGCGTGGTAGGCGACGGCCGGGTACCCGAGTTTCTTCAGAGCCTGGGCCACCCGCTCGACCTTGTCGCGGGAGAGGCAGTAGACGATGCCCGTGTCCTCGGGATGGGTCTCCCGGATGAACTGGTCCAGCTGCTTGAGCTCGTCGACCCGCTCGAAGATGTTGTACTTGATGTTGGGTCGGTCGAAGGTGGAGAGGAAGATCTGCGGGGCCTCGAGGTTCAGCTGGCGGACGATGTCCGTCCGGGTCTTGGCGTCGGCGGTTGCGGTGAGAGCGATCACCGGGACGCCGGGGAACTTCGCCTTGAGCTCTCCGAGGCGCGTGTAGTCCTTCCGGAACTCGTGGCCCCACTGGGATACGCAGTGGGCCTCGTCGATGGCGATGAGGGAGACCCGAACCTGATCGAAGAACTCCCCTAGGGAATCGGAGAGGATCCCTTCGGGGGAGACGTAGATGAGCTTGACCTTTCCGGAGAGGATCTTGGCCTTCGCGGCCCGGAGCTCCGGGTAGGTCATGGAGGAGTTGAGGAAGACGGCGTCCACCGCGTACTCGCGGAGGTTCATCACCTGGTCCTGCATGAGGGAGATGAGGGGCGAGACCACCAGAGTGGAACCCTCAAGGAAGAGCGCGGGCACCTGGTAGCAGAGGGACTTCCCTCCCCCGGTGGGCATGATGGCCAGGGTGTCCCGGCCATCGAGGACCGAATCGATGATCCGCTTCTGCTCGAAGCGGAAGGAGGTGTAGCCGAAGGTCTCTTTGAGAATGTGGAGGATGGACTGGTCCCGCATCTAGTTCCTTGGAAAGGGCCAGCGTGCCACTGGCCCGGCGGTAAATCTATGGAATAGGTTGAGGATAGCCTTTTTCTTCACAAAAGATAAATGATTCTTTGCGGAGCCTACTTCTTGTACGGCAGCTCTCCCAGGTAGTCCTTCTTCCCGATATCCACGCCGTTGTGTCGGATAATCGAGTAGGCCGTGGTGACGTGGAAGTAGAGGTTCGGGATCCCGTGCTGGAGCAGGTACTCGGTTCCGCTGAGGTACTTCCCCTCCCAGCGAGGTGTGGTGACCTTGATCTCCGCGGAGTTGGCGAAGTCCTTCGGGGAGAAGGTCCCGAGGTAGCCGATGACGGATTCGATCCGGGCCTTGAGCTCCGGGAGGGTCTCCTCCTTGTCTTCGTGGACGGGGGCTTCCTTGCCGGCGAGCCGGGCGACGGTGAGCTTGGCCATGTCACAGGAGATCTGGATCTGCCGGAGGAGGTTGAACTGGTCCGGCGCGAGCCGCGAGTTCAGGAGCACGTCCACGTCGAACTTCTTACTCTGGGCGTGGGCCTCCGCCTTGTCGAGGATCCGGCTGAGGTTGTGGAGCATCTTGGAGAACTGGGTGACGGTGATTTCGTAGAACATGTTTTTCCTTTGGTGCTTATTTGACGAAGTCGATCCGGGTGAAGACCAGGAGCCGGTTGTTCGCCGGCATCTCGTGGTCCCCGCTCAGGAGGAATCCGTTCTTGGTCATGTTGTTGGTGACGTCTTCGAAGGCGCGGATGCCGCTCGCGGGGTCGTGCTGCCTGAGGCCCGCGTCGAAGTCCTCGTTGCTCTTGGAGGTGTAGGCCCCGTGGTAGTTGAAGGGCCCGTAGATGAAGACCGCAGCACCTTCCGAGAGGTGCTGGCCCAGGAGCTTCATCAGGGTCTTGCACTCCTTCCAGCTCATGATGTGGAAGGTGTTGGCGGTGAACACCAGGTCGAAGGCGGGCCTCGGGAACTCGCTCTTCCCGACCTCGAACTCGTAGGGGCCCTTCACGTTGGGGACCTTCGCCTCCTCGATCCACTGCTTGATCCCCGGGAGGTAGGAGCTCCGGTCGGTGGCCACCCACTGCAGGTGCGGGAAGTGCGGGGCCAGGGAGACCGCGTGCTGGCCCGTCCCGGTGCCAACTTCCAGGAGCCGTTTATTGTCTTCCGTGATATAGAGCTTGAGCACCTCGAGGATCGGAGTCTTGTTCCTCTCTGCGGCCGCCGAGTACGGTTTTTCCATAGGCACACAGCTTATAGGCATTTACCTATAAAGACATTTAAAAAATGCCCATTCCCGGAGAAGAGTTCTGTCTGTATACTCTACGTCATGAACTACCACGCACACATCTACTTTAAACCAGAGGAGCTCGACGTCGGCCGGCGGCTCTTCGCGAGCGCGAAGGCGGCGCAGGGCCCCCACTTCCAGGTCTGGAGGTTCTTCGACAAGAAGGTCGGCCCCCACTCCCTCCCCATGTTCGAGATCCACTTCTCCCATGAGCACAAGGCGAAGGTCCTGGAGTGGATCGAAGAGAACCGGCAAGGTCTCTCCGTCCTCATCCACCGAGACTCCGGGAACGATCTCCTCGATCACCAGGAGACCGCGACCTGGCTGGGGAGCGAGCTTCCCATCGACTACGGCTTCTTCGATCTGGTCGAGGCCAACCCTCACCTCGCCATTCACGCGCCTCATAAAAAAGATTAACTGCTTAAGTTTTTGAAACATGGTCGGCTAAATTTTTCCATGTCCAGAGCATTCAAATCTTTATAATGTAGTGCCCCTATGAACACACAACGTAACTCCATCTGGACAGTGATCGGAGCGTCCTCCGCGGGAACTCTGATCGAATGGTATGACTTCTACATCTTCTGGAGCCTTGCCACCATCATCTACACACAGTTTTTCCCGAAGGGAAACGAGGTGGTCAACCTCCTCCTCACCCTGGCCACCTTCGCCACGGGCTTCGTCGTCCGTCCCTTCGGAGCGATCTTCTTCGGAAGGATCGGCGACCTCATCGGGCGCAAGTACACCTTCCTCGTGACCTTGCTCATCATGGGTGTCTCCACCACGCTCATTGGCCTCCTCCCGAACTTCGATACCATCGGCATCCTC
>SXUH01000342.1 GCA_005791855.1 Bdellovibrionales bacterium | reverse complement strand
GACGACCGGGAAGTGTGATCCGAACGACCCTTTCATCACTCAGACGAACCTCGAGTGCGGCGGGTGCGGAGCCGGAGAAACCTGTAGCATCATCAACTTCAACGAAAGTGAAGCTTCGATCAGGAAGAAGTGGCTCGCCGCCTTCACTGCCGAGGTCGCCAAGAAGAGATCCGTCAAGCAGGCAAGCTGTACGAAAGTGCTGGACGGTTTCGCACAGGAGATAGCCGCCGAAAACTTCGCTTCCCTCCAGACCTACAAGAACCATAAAGACCGGAAGCCGACGGACACCAACGTGATGATGGCCGTGAACACGGCTTCCTTCGTCAACCACAAGGACCTGGACGCCGCCTGCGGCGGGAACTGCGACGCGAGCATCAACACCGCGAAGGAACAGGTCGACGAGATCATGGCCGGTTCCACCATGCTCTCTTCCAAAGACGTCGCCAATAACATCAACGTCCTGAGAGAGGCCCACAACATCCCGGCCGGCTGTCGGAAGGAGTTTGACCAGAAGATCAAGGCTGCCTTCGACGTGTACCTGAAGAAGAAGCCGGTGAGCAACGAAGACGTCGTCGCCCAGCTCAACGAGGTGAACAAGACCGTCCAGGGCGCGGGGAGCACCAAGAACGAATGGTACTGTCCACCGGACCAGAAGAGTGGGAACGGGACCGGCAACGGAAAGGGTGACAAGACCATCACCGGAGACGCGATCTTCGGTGACCCGAACGCTCCGAAGGATTCCTTCGGCCGGCCTTTCTGTATGAACCAGAACAAAGACGGATCACCGGTGAACCTCGGGTTCGAGATCGAAAAGGCCGATGGCGAAACTCCGATCCCGCAGTGTCTCGTGACCGCGAAGCAGATGTACGACCTCTGGTCGAACCAGATCAGCTCCCGCGTCGGGAAGAGCTTAAGAAGCTTCGATCCGTACAGTAAGGAAAACGTCGAGGACACTCTCGAGAACATCAAGAGTAAGTTTAAATTTGCAAACCTCTTCACTCCGGTATCGAAGATCCAGGACGACAAGAAGCCAACGTCTCGAGCCGTGAAGACGGAAGACGGCCTCGCGTACTGGAAGCAGTGCGCGGAGTCCAAGCTCACCTTCGACCTCACTCCGTCCGTCGACCAGCTCGTGAACTACCTTAAGAAGCAAGATCCTTCGGCCAACATCAAGCGCTCGGACCTCATCGCCGACGACTTCCCGAACGGTGACGAGCTCGCCAAGCTCGCCGAAGCCAACGATCCGAAGAAGTACAAGATCGCCTGTGACCTCCTCGAGGGGAAGGCCTGCCTCAACGCTCGTCCCCGTCTCCGAGCTGGAGCCCAGACTCTCGAAGGAGAAACTCCGGAGCAGGCCGTGTTCCGACTCCTGAAGACCGCGACGGGAGTTCCGAACGAAAGACTTAGAATCTCCGACAATGCCACGGCCGAGAACGTCGACACCGCCTTCGTGGATGCGATCTTCTTCAGCGCGACGGACGCGGGCCAGATGGTCGGGATCGACCGCGCCGAGTACCTCCGCACCTGCGGAAGCGCGGATCCGAAGGAATTCGTCAGCGCCATTGAAAGCAACGTCAACTTCCACGGGAACGTCTCCATGGGTGCCGGCGTCGCCTGGACCATGCTCCTCTCCGCAGCGACCTTCGGGGCCGCGGGTGAAGTCGTGGTTGCGACCAAGGCCGTGCAGGCTACGAATTACGTCGTCGCTGCCCGTCGACTCCAGATCGCCTCCGACCTCCTCTGGTTCGCCGCCGCCGACGGTGGTCTCCGAACCTATAATAAAACTGGCGACATCGACAAGGCCATGATGAGCATGTTCACCAACGCTGCCCTCCTTGGTGTCTTCCGCGTCGGTGGGAAGGTCGTCGACAACATCGCCCAGAAAGGCGTGCAGTCCAAGCTCGTCTCCGATGCGATCATGAAGACGAATCGCATGATCCCGAACTCCTCAGGGAAACTCGTTCCCCTTACGGTGGAGAGCCTCAAGAAGATCATAACCACTCTCGCTCCACACGTTCCCGCGGCGACCCTCGTGACGGTCACGAACTGTGCGATCGACTATAACCAGAGAGGCGCGTGCGACTGGAACACTCTTGTGAAGTCCCTCGCCCTCACCACCGCTGGAGCCATGGGGAACAAGCTCGGGAATCGCTTGAACCCGATGAACGATCCGAAGGTTGTCGCCCAGGTCATGAGAACGCAGGCCCCGGGGAAGAAGGCCCACGACGTCCTCGGTCTGAAGAAGAGTGACCTCGAAGGGAAGTCCCCGGCCGAAGCTCGTCAGATCATCGAGACGGCCTTTAAGAAAACCGTTAACGACAGTAAGAATGGCCCGGTTGATGATGTCCTGAACCCGTTCCTCTTACCTCCAGGGGCGACGACGGCGCAGAAGATCAACGCCACGAAGAACTTCGACAAGATCGCTGCCATCAAGGACCACTTCCTGGTCCACTACGGGATGAAGACCCCGGCGCAGCGGAACCCTCCGATGTCCGAGGTGATCAAGAACTCCAAGCTCAGCGACTACTTCCGGATCAAGGAAGCCCAGAAGATCGAAGTCGGGAAAACTCCTCAGCAGCAGAAGATGATGGACGACGCCCTCCTGAAAGCGCACCACGAAGTCGCTCCGGGCAAGGGGATCTACGAGTACTCCGGCGCCGACCTCAAGGCAAAGCTTGAGATCCTCCGGGCCGGTGGCTGGAGCGACCTCGCCGCAGCTAGGTTGATCCGTTCCGGTCTCGCCGGGAAGCCGAGCGAAGTGAAGGTTAAGCAGATGGAGAAGGACGCCAACCTCCTCGACGACATCATCGCGAGCGGGAAGATCAGCAAGTCCAACCTCCTCGACGACATCATCACGAACATGAACAATGGACAGCGGAGTAGGAACGCGGACCTCCTCGACGAAATCCTCGCCGCGAACCCGACTCCGAAGGGCCAGATGGAAATCACAACCGTGAAACCGGAAAGCCTCGGCGCCGGGAACTCGGGCAACACCGGCGTGACCGGGAAGACCGGCGGCGCATCCGGGAACACCTCCGGAGGAACCATCACCGTTAACCAAAGCGTCCCGTCTCCGAAGTCAGTCCCACGCGCGGTCATCGTCCTGAACGAGGAGCTCGAAGACCTCCAGAAGAAGAAGCAAGCCGTCCAGGAACGACTCAACAATCCGAAGATCACGGCGAAGCAGAAGCTCGCCGCGAAGGCCGAGATGAACAAGATCGTCCAGGATGAGAAGAAGGTCTCCCAGAAGATCAAGGTCGAGACCGCGAAGGCTGAAGCCGAAGAGACGATGGTGAAGAACGACGCCATCGACGAGCTCATCCTCTCCGGCAAGTACGACCAGGAACTCCTGATCTCGCTCAAGTCCCAGCGGAACGTCCCGATCGCGAAGTTCCTCGAAGACCCGGCGATGAAGAAGGCGCTCCTCGACCTCATCCTCGACGACTCGAAGACCGCGAAGAGCATCAAGAACTACCTCTCGACCGCGGACACGCACGGGCGGAACCTCTTCAAGGCGATCCTCATGAAGATTGCCCAAGCGGCGCCGCCATTGGATGTGCCGACGAAGAAGGGTGCGAAGGAAGTTATCAACAGTGATGCCTGCAGTAACTAGAGGATAGGCAATGAAGAACGTGAAGATCTATGCACTGGTCCTCGCGGCCGTGCTCGCGACGCCGCAGAAGTCGGAGGCCCAGGTCCTGGACTTCCTCTTCGGTGCGGGGTCCTTCGGCCGGAAAGCGGGGACGACGGCGGACTGCCGGAACCTCTACCAGCGGTTCGTCCAGAACAGCAAGGCGATGCGGGACACGACCTGGAAGGACCGGGTGGTCTACGAGCGGAATCCGAACTTCCTCTTCGATAACCAGTACGCCGACGAGGAGAAGTTCCTCAAGTCCACGCTCGGGATCATGGATACGAAGTTCGACAAGGAGTTCGATACCCGGATCTACTACACGGCGACCGCGAAGCCCAACCCCGACGGGAGCATCCCCGTGGTTGACCCGGAGGCGAAGGCCCTGATCATCTACCTCCACGGGTCCGGGACGAAGAAGGCCAGCGGCGCCGGCTGGGCCGTGAAGGCCAACGCTCTGGCGAAACTAGGCTACGGGTCTCTTTCCTTCGACCTCCCCTTCCACGCAGACGGAAGCCGGAACCCCGCCCTGAACGACACCGCGACGTTCATGGAGTACATGAAGAACATCATCGAGAAGTACCGGGTCCCGGGCCAGAAGGTCATCCTCGCAGGACACTCCTTCGGGCCGGATCTCATCCTCGAGTTCATCACCCGCTACCCGCAGCACGCCGACGCGGTTGCCGCCATCTCCCCGGCTGGGTGGGACAAGGAGCTTGAGCACTGGTACACCACGAAGACCTCTGCGATGGACTTCGGAGACACGGAGACCAACGACGACGGAGGTCGCTGGGCGGGGCTCGTCATGAGTAACCGAACCTGGAACGATCCGGTCAAGAAGAAATCTCTCATGGATCGCTTCGCCGGAAGCGACGAGAAGCGGGTCGACCCGACCGTCGCGAACCCGAACCTCCGGATCATGGTCGTCTCCGGCGACCAGGAAGAGTACATCCCCGGGCCCCTGGGTCCGGACGGGAAACCGACCAAGGAACCACGGACCTACGACGTGGAAGCTTCGATCAAGAAGATCTTCGACCGGGTCGAAGTGGTGATCGAGCCGGGTGTGGGTCACTACATCTTCGCGCACAAGGATAAGGACGGGTACGACGTCGTCCAGCGGACGATCCTCGCCCTGAACAACGAAACCCCTGCCAATGAAAAAGAATACAAGAAGCAGGTCACGGACCGGAACCTGAACAAACCCGAGTACGACATCGTCGCCCTCCGATTCCAGAAGGAACCGTTCTTCCGAAACTACCTGAACATGATCGCCAAGGAAGAAGGGACGACCGGGATCGAAATCGTCCGACGACTGATCAAGAACGATGACAAGGCCGCCGCAAAGAAACTCCTGTCGACCTACGCCACTATTGAAAAGCAACGGCTCGACGTCGTCTACGAGAACATCCGGGCGACGAAGGACTGGGCCCCAAGGTTCTACCGGGAAAACAAAGAAGCCATCGACGCGATCGGGACCAAGGGGAAAGACCAGACAGCGATCCTGGTTAAGTACTACGCCTTCATCGAAAAGCTCTACCTATCCAACATCAAACGGTACGCCTCTGCGACTCCGGACGTGTACAAGGTTAAAGAAAACGCACCTGTGGATAAGCAGAAACCACAAGACAATCGCCCGGTGGTGGCGAACGTCATCGAAGTGGACGGTGTGCGCCTCACCCAGGTGGATGCGGACGGGAAGTTCTTCGTGAACGACGCCGGCGAACCGTTCGTCTACAACCAGAAGAACGGCACCGCCAAGCAGATCCCGCAGCTTCCGAAGAACCTCCAGGGCCAGGTGCCGCAGCCGAAACCTGCGCAGGACCTCCCGAAGGCGGAGTTCGAGGGCAAGCAGCTCCTTCCGATGGAACCGGAAGGGAAATTCTTCGTCGACGACGCGGGCCAGGCCTACATCTTCGACAAGAACAAGAACGTCGTGAAGAAGATTCCGCAGCTTCCGAAGAACCTCCAGGGCAAGGAACCGCTCGGCAAACCGGAGGCGAAGTCCGACGACGCCCAGCCGGCGCCGGCGCTCGAGTTCGAAGGCAAGCCCCTGAAGCCAGTGGGTGACGACGGTAAGTTCTTCGTCGACGGAGAGGGCAACGCCTACATCTACGATAAGGTCAGGGAGAAAGTGAAACAGATCCCGCAGCTCCCGAAGCACCTCCAGCAAAACCAATAAGAATGGCCCCCCACCCGGGGGCCTTCTCTTTCAAAAAACATCTAAGTTCTCAATCACGGATGTCGAAAAGATTCCGTGGCTAAAGTTCAAGGACGCAGATTCACGGTTAGGACTCGGGGGCTCTTAGGGCTCTTCGCGACCCTCGTCATCGTCACTGCCCAACAGTCGTGGGCGAAAGACGAGCTCCAGAAGCTCTGCTTCAAAGACATTGAAAAGTTCCTCGGCCTGAAACCCACGCCTCCCTCCGCAAGCCTCACCTACCTCGGGATCATCCCCTGGAAGCCCTCCGAGTTCGCGAAGTTCAATCAGGACCTGGTCCGCTACCACGGCCTGGATAGAACCGGGAAGTTCCTCCCGGTGTACGACGTCACTCACGAGCCCGGCCCGGCCGTTCTTCGTGCCGACGAACTTCGCTTCTCCCGGCACGACTTGTCGGATGACGTCCGCGCGATCCTCGAGCTCGCCCAGGAACTCAAGGCCGGGACGAAAACCACTGAGGACCTCCCTCCGGTGCGTGTCTGGAAGGACGTCAACGGGCTGGTCTGGACCATCGACGACGCCCTCCTCGCTGCGATCCGCCTCTCCGGCATCACCGGCGACGTGAAGGTCCGGTTCGTCACGCAGGGAGAGGCCGTTGCCAGGAGTGCGAACTTCAGCACCCAGACCGACGGGAAGAACATTCTCGTTAAGATCAACCCGAAGGACGGAGACCAGCCGCAGGCCCTCGTCGTCGGTTCCATCACCATTCCCTACCGGAAGCCTCGCGGTGCCGAGGAAAGTGCCAACCTCACTCTCGAGCAACGTTCCCTCAACGAGTTCACCACCAACTACCCCTCCGACGCTAAGTACGTCTGGTACCGCTCTCGCCGCCGGGGCCACTTCGACCAGATGAAGAAGTTCGCCATCGAGATCTCCAAGGCCTACAAGGAGCTCGAGGGGACGGAGATCGTCAAGCTCAAGAGCGACTACGGCCGCTTCGGTGAGTTCAACGGGCGAGGAAAGAGCGCCGAGTCCGTGATGGCCAAGCTCCTCCGGAAGGACTTCGCCGCATTCAAGAAAGGTGCCGCGGGGATCGACACCCTCGAGAAGGCCCTCGCCGCCATCGGAGACGGCCTCGGCGCCAGGCTTACCTTCAACGCCACGGAAGACGGCGTGGTCGAGCCGAAGACCATCCAGGACTTCGTGGACCAGATCGTCCTCGACATTAAGAACGGAAACCGGGTGACCGAGATCATCAACTACCGTCCGCGCGACGGGGTGACCCCGGCCTACCTCTCGGATGCCCAGGTTGCCCAGATCGTGAAGGCCGACGCCGACTACATCGCCTCCCTCGTCCAGCAGAAGAACCAGGGCAAGGACGTGAAGATCCCGGAGCCGGCGATCGTCATGAACGACGCCTCCACCTCCAAGGAATCCGGGTACACCGCCTTCCACATGAACATGGTCTACAAGAGTGGGGTGCAGGCGGAGTTCCAGATCCGCGGGCCGAAGATGAACGAGGCCGCCGAGATCGAGCACTTCTTCTACGACCTCCGCTCCGGCAAGGTCCTGAGCGAGAAGCACCAGAAGGACCCGGCCATCGTCAAGGCGGCGGCGGACTTCACGGCCCTCTCCACCGCGGACAAGCAGCGGATCATGGTCTACATCGAAAAACGCATGCTCCACGCCCGGAAGGTCGAAGCCGGGCTGGTGCCGAAGGGAACCCTCCCTCCCCAGCTCCCCGCGGACCTGCCGCAGAACCTGACCTTCGAGAAGATCGACAAGTGCCTCTCCCCGGATAAGGTGGTCGAACAGATAAAAGCCAGGCTCAAGGCGAGTGGACAGGTTCCCTCGGAAACCCTCATCGGAGAAGTCGTGAATGAACTACGCGCTCGCCGCTGCCAGTAGCTTCCTCCTCCTCGCGCAGCAGGCCTGGAGCCAGGAGATAAACTCCGTCGTCCCGCTGTCGACCCAGCTGCTCATCGCGACCCAGGAGGGCGTGGGCCACCAGTCCGCGCAGACCATCGCGAAGTTTTCCTTCCTGGCGAAGTTCTACAAGCACAAGGGCCTCGCCTTCGATGAGAACAAGAGCCTCAAGGACCTCGCGGCCGAGCTGAAGCAGAAGGGCCACCTCGCCGAGTTCGTAGCCTTCACCAACAAGACCCTCGAAGCGACGCCGTTCAAGGGGGCCCTCGCCTCTAAGGGCATGATCCGGTACCTCTACCTCACCCAGTTCCTCCGGTCCAGGTCCGTCCCCGTTGACCGGAAGACTTCGCTCGCCCAGCTCGAGCAGCTGGTCGCGGACAAGGGCCTCACCGAAGAGTTCGACGCCTTTGAGAAGACCAAACCCCGGAAGCTCTACTACCACTTCGACGGGCACCACCGCTCCCGAGGCGTGGTCGAGCTCAACCGGGCGATCGCGGCAGTGGATCCCTCAGTCCTCCCGGTGAAGCCCGCGATCCTCATGGTCGACGATTTCTCCGACCTTTCTGAGAAGCAAGTCGCCCAGAAGTTCAAAGACATGAAGAAGGGCTACTTCCTCCCGGACACGCTCAAGCGCCTCGCCCGGGAACCAGCTTCCGAGCGCGAGGTCCTGAAGCTCCGAAACTGGGTCTCGAACATCGAGGACGTTCCAGACTACGTCGCCCGGACGCTCTCGGGGATGTTCATGAACCGGAACCGGATCAGCAGTAAGAAGTTCGTCGACTACAGCCAGTTCCTCATCCTCGAGGTCGCCTCTCCAAAGTTCAAGCAGCTGCCTCCGGGGACGGTCGTCACCGATGCCTTGATCGCCGAATTCGAGAAGGACGTCTTCGGGGATCCGAAGAAGGTCGAGGGCATCGCGGCTTTGGCCAAAGACGAGAGTCAAAAGAAGTCTTTGAGAACCGAACTCGAGATCCTCCACTTCGAAAAGCGAAAGCAGTTCGGCATCAAGGTCCCACTCGCTCCCGAGCAAGGCATCTTGCATCAGATCATCCAAGCGGCTGATGGCATCGACCTTTGCAAGTAAGAGAGATCCCGACGTTTAACCCATCTGTATTCTTTACAAAGCTCCGGACTTCGAATTTCACATCAAATCCTCCGTGATGCATATTCGCCTCCATCTCAAAATAACCGAACTTCCCCGGAGGATTTATGAAAGTTCACGCCCTTTTCTTCGCTCTCTTTAGCTTCCTTACCATCCAGGCACACGCCGCCCCTTCTACGGTCAGCGCGTACCTCTGCGGCTCCCCCGCCCCTTCTCGTCCATCGATCGACCTCGTCGGCGTGAAGCACGTTTGCCGCGCTCGAGTCCAGGGCGACCTCGCCAACTACGTCCTCGAGAGAGAAGCCATCCTCGTCTACCTGAACGACAACACCATCCGAGTCTGGGGAGTGAGAGACGTGATCACGAATTCTCCGACACAGGTTCTCTTCAAGCTCAAGTTCTTCGGCTTCCTGAACGCCAGAAGCCAGGTCGTCCGTGCTAACTTCAACCTCAACGATTCGACCGTGGCCCTCACCTTCGACGGCAGAGGAAATCTGAAGCGCCTCGCTGGTAGAACCTCCGACAACCTTTACTTCGACCTCCGGTCTTTCATCGGCCTCATGCCGTAGTTGATCTCCCATCGGGGTCCCGACCGGGACTCCGATGATCCAAACTCCAGATGAACCGAGAAATCTTTAGTTTCCACCTCGCAACCGTCGACCCATTCTTCCTCACCCGCGAACTCCTCCGCTCTCCGAAGTCCACTGCCGTCCCGGGCCTCCTGCACGCAGAACCCATGCTAACCATGCGCCTTGGATCTCCGATCACTTCCGCTGCTCGCTACGGTTTTACTCAGCTCGTCTACCTTGCTCGCTGGCAGGATGAGAAGGCGCTCACGGATTTCCTACAGAAGGACCGGCGGGGAATGCGCTTAGACAAAGGCTGGCACGTCCGTCTCAAGTTCTACCGCCGCTGGGGCTTCGTCTCCGAACTCGACCCCCTCCCCGAGAATTCTCCGAATCCGAACCCGGAGGCTCCGGTGGTAGCGATCACCCTCGCGAGGCTAAAGCTCTCCGAAACTCTCCGCTTCCTCCGCTGGGGCAAGCCCGTCGAGGGCCTGGTCCGAGACCATCCGGGCAAGACCTTCGCCCTCGCCGCCATGAGACCCCTCGGAACCCTCTCGACCTTCAGCATCTGGAAGACGGAGAGGGACATGATCCAGATGGTGCAGGGACTGAGTCCGGTCCCGGGTGGTGGCCTCCACGCCGATGCCATGGTCGAGCAGAGGAAGAAGTCCTTCCACCACGAGTTCACCACAATGCGCTTCCAACTCCTCGGAGAATTTGGGAAGATGCCGAAATGAACTACTACAAGGCCATCCTCCAGTACGACGGGAGCGACCGCGTGGGCTTCCAGTGGCAGGAAGGGATGCCCACGATCCAGGGGGACCTCAACCTTTCTTTGCAGCGGATCCTCCAGGGAAAAGTCACGACGAGATCCGCCTCCCGAACGGATAAGGGTGTTCATGCCTTCGGCCAAGTGGTGAAAATCTCCGCAGAAGATCCTTCGGCCCTTAATGCTGAGCGCCTTAACTCTGCACTCCCATCGCACATCAGATGCCTCGATCTCTCACCTTGCGCAGGAGACTTTATCCCATCGATCGACCAGTTCTCAAAAGAATACCGCTACCTCTTCACCAACACCCCTGGAGTCTCGGGTCAGGATCAACGGTACATTGCCCAGACCCCCTACCCCCTGAACATCGAGCACATCCAGACCTGCATCGACCTGCTCAAGGGGAAAAACGACTTTCGAAACTTCTGGTCCATCGGCGGGATCGCCAACACGACTCTCCGGGATATCCTCGAGTGCGATCTAACCTCCATCGATCCACGAGACCTCTTCCAGGGTACCTTGTTCACCGCCGGGCAGGTCACCAGCTGCTGGCAGTTCCGCATCGTCGGCAAGGGGTTCCTCAAGCACATGGTCCGGCACCTCGTCGGCGCCCTCTGGATGGTCGGCAACGGCAGGTTAACGGTGGAGGACTTCTCCAACTACCTGCACGGGGAACTGAAGGAACAGCGGCCCTGGAAGAAGGCAGACCCGCGGGGGCTCTATCTCCTTAAAGTCAGTTACGACCACGAATAACCGCGTAAAAGAGTTCTCATCGGCCCGCGCTTTATGTATCCTCCCCAACCATGAGTCGATTGAATTTTAAACTCGAAGCCACCGCCCTGGGCTCCCGTGCTCGCGCGGCCAGATTCACCACCCTCCACGGGGAGGTCCAGACACCGATCTTCATGCCGGTCGGCACCCAGGCCACAGTGAAGAACCAGACCGTCGAATCTCTCAAGACGGCCGGCTCGAACGTCCTCCTCGCCAACACCTACCACCTCCTCCTCCGCCCGGGCCCGGAGGTGATGAGGAAGTTCGGCGGCATCCACAGGTTCATGAACTGGGACCGGCCCGTCCTCACGGACTCCGGCGGATTTCAGATCTTCTCGCTCTCCCACTCCCGGGAGATGAATGAGAAAGGGGCGCGGTTCCTGAGCTACATCGACAACCGGCCCATCCTCCTGACCCCCGAGCTCTCCATCGACATGCAGAAGGCGATCAACAGCGACATCATGATGGTCCTCGACCAGTGCATCGAATCCAACGCCTCTCACAGAGACGCGAGGGCCGCGATGGAGCTGACCCACCGCTGGGCGAAGCGGAGCCTCGAGGCCCGCGGCGACTCTCTCCAGTCCATGTTCGGCATCGTCCAGGGTGCCTGCCACGAAGACCTCCGCAAGCAGAGCGCGGACGTCCTGACGAATCTCCGAGTCAACGGCGAAGGCTTCGACGGCCTTGCGATCGGAGGCCTCGCCGTCGGTGAATCGAAGACCGAGCGGGAAGACTTCACGGAGATCGCAACCGCCATGCTCCCGGAGCATCTCCCGCGCTACCTCATGGGTGTGGGAACTCCCATCGACATCCTCGAAGCCGTCCACCGCGGAGTCGACATGTTCGACTGCATCATCCCGAACCAGTATGGCCAGCGCGGAGTCGCGTTCACGAGCCTCGGGAACTTCCAGCTCCGGCGCTCGGTGTACAAGTTCTCCGAGGAGAAGCTCGATCCGGCGTGCACCTGCCTCACGTGTGCCACCTACTCCCGCGCGTATCTCCACCACCTCATGAAGACCGACGAGCCCCTCGGCTGGCACCTGCTCTCCCTTCACAACATCACCTTCTACCACCGGCTCATGCGGGAGATGCGGACGAGCATCCTCGAGGGAACCTTCCTCGACTTCTACACCCGCAAGCGGAAGGAACTCGTCATGGCCGACGAGGAGAATCCCTCGACGCCGATGACTCCCGAGAGGCCGTACAAGAAAGATAAGCGTCTCCAGCTCGGAGACTACGAAGTCCACGACTCGGGCCGCGGCTTCTCCAGCATCCGTCAGAAGAGCTCCGGCGAGGTCATGCATTCCGTGAATCCGCCGCAGGAAGAAGCGCGCGCCCTCTACGTCCTGCCCGCCCGGATCGACGAGAGGCTCGCTTCGGTGGATGACGTCG
>SXUH01000341.1 GCA_005791855.1 Bdellovibrionales bacterium | reverse complement strand
GGCGATCACGCCGCTGACCTTCCGGACCGGGGACCACTTCCAGGACGTGGCCGAGGAAGTTAGTTTATTTCTGGACACCCTCGCCGTGAACCAGGAGAACGACTTCAGGTACATCGACGAGGTGGCCGTCTACGTCGAGAACCTCGCGACCGTGATCCCGGACGACAAGAAGCCGGTCCTCAACGAGGTATCTCGTCGGTTAATGGACATCCAGTCGCGGTATAAAAAAAACCTTTAATCCGTGTAAATTTTCCCAACGGTGCTATACTTTCCTAAGCAACCCTTAGACATTTTTTGAGAACCCGAGGACATGAAATTTCTCCTACTAAGCATACTCTTCTCTCTGAACGTCGGGGCCGCGCCGGAGGCCGCCAGCGGGTACGACTCCCTCCTGAATAACCAGAAGCTCCTCCTCGCGAAGCCGGACCTCGTCCTCGCGGAGAACCTGGTCAGCATGATCCGCTTCACCGAGAAGGGGTACATCAACCAGGACGTGCTGACGAAGGTGCTCGGGGAAGCGGAGAAGTCCAAGCACTTCGCCCTCTTCGCCCCCTGGCTCCGGTCCATCCAGCAGATCTCGAAGCTCGCGACGACCCAGGAGCTCACCACCTTCTGCAGCGTCTACGCCGAGAGGAAGGAGACCCTCCCCCTCGAGCGGATGCTCGAGCGGCTGGCCGGGAACTACTGCCGGGAGCGGGCCCTCGAGAGCATCGGCCGGGACATCGACAAGGACGGCCTCCTCACCGACGAGTCCTCGAACTTCATCCAGCGGAACTTCAAGTTCTTCCTCACGAAGAAGAACAAGAAGAACTTCGCCTTCTTCCTCCAGTCCCAGGCGAACCGGCCCGAGATCATGAAGAAGCTCTCCCACGAGGTCACGACCTACAGCGTGCTCCACGAGATCGTCCCGTCCCAGGACGTGCTCAAGGACATCCTCATCAACGAGCAGATCACGAAGCTCATCCAGGACAAGGGCTTCAACCCGATCCAGCAGAAGAACGTCTTCTACGCCGAGTACGGCAAGATGATCGAGACCGGGTACAAGGTCATCGACGCGAAGACCGGCGAGGAGAAGCTCAAGGAGCACTTCAAGTTCCTCCGGAACTACCTCGACCTCAACAAGGACCACCTCCCCGTGGGCCTGTGCCTCACCCGGATGAACGACTTCGCCAAGTCCGTGTTCCGGGCCGGGCACAAGGCGCTCTCCCAGGACATCTTCAAGTACATCGTGAAGAAGAACAACAAGGAGATCCACGAGGACGCCCAGTTCTTCTACCTCTGGACCCACCTCTACTCCAACGAGTTCAAGGAGGCGCTCAAGCTCGCCAAGGACCTCGGGCTCCTGAAGTCCGGCGCGCCGATCCAGGACCCCCGGCTCCGCTTCTGGATCGCCTTCGCCTACGAGCACACCGACCAGGTCAAGAGCGCCATCCCGTACTACGAGCACATCATCACCAACAGCCCGCTGAGCTACTACGGGATCATGTCGGCCAAGAAGCTCCAGGTCCACAAGCCGGACTCGGAGGCCGTGACCTTCTACCTCACGAACTCGATGCGGGCCGCGCAGCCGATCACCATCGACCTCGCGAAGCTCGAGGAGGACCACCTCTCCTCCCTCATCCGCCTCAAGGCCTGGGCCAAGCTCGACAGCCAGAAGATGCTCAAGCTCGAGCTCCGGCGGCTGAAGAACCACAGCATGCCGGCGTTCCTCGAGAAGAGCCCGTCCGCGGAGCTCCTGAGCCTCCGGTCGGACCTCCACCTCATCAACGCCTACATCATCCAGAACTCGGAGAACCACCTCGCGACCTTCCGCTACCTCTACGACGTCCTGGACAAGAAGGAAGTCATCTTCAACCGCTCCCTCCTCGAGGTGCTCTACCCGCGGCCCTACCTCGACTTCCTGAACAAGACCCTGAAGAACGCGACCCTCGACCCGATCGTCGTCCTGTCCCTGATTCGACAGGAATCGGTGTTCAACCCGCTGGCCCGGTCTCCGGTCGGCGCCCGGGGCCTCATGCAGCTCATGCCGATGACCGCCCGGCGGATGAAGAACTCCATCCGGGACAAGCACCTGGTGAACCCGCACATCAACATCGAACTCGGGACGAAGTACTTCTCGAACCTCCTCAAGCGCTACGACGGGAACCTCGTCTACGTGCTCGCAGCCTACAACGCCGGGGAATCCCGGGTCGAACGCTGGAGGAACCTCTACTTCGACTCCGACGAGACGATCCTGAAGAACATCGAGGCGATCCCGTTCCTGGAGACGCGGAACTACGTGAAGCTCATCTTCCGGAACATCTTCTTCTACAAGCTCCTCACGGAGAGGAACGACAAGCTCGCGGACACCGGCGAGGCGAACAAGATCTTCGACGTGAGCCTCGGGTTCAAGCGGTGAGGGAAGCCAGGGCCGCGGGGTAGCTCTCCCGGCCTTGACACCCCTCCGGGCCGGGGCGTATCATGGGTTCAAAAAGGAACCGCATGAAACTCCTCCTCGCAGCCCTGCTCCTGACGAACTCCGCCCTCGCCCTCCCTCCCCTGGTCTTCATGCGCGAATCCGATCAGGGGAAGCACGTCGTGCTCCTGGAGAAGGGAAAGGAAGTCCGGCTCACGACCGGAGATCGCTGGCACCTCTATCCGGACATCTCGGCGGACGGGCAGTGGCTCGCGTGGGTGGCCGGCGACTCGGAGGCGAACCTCGCGCTCACGGTCTACCACAGGCCCACGCAGAGGCTCGAGACCTGGAACGTTCCCATGCCGGGGAGGGTCCTCCATCCGAAGTTCACGAAGCAGGCAGACAAGATCTTCTTCTCCGCTCCCACGCCGGAGGGCCAGAAGATCATGTCCATCGACCTCGCCCGGCACCGGAAGGAGGGCGTGACCGAGTACGCGGTCTCGCCGACGGCCATCGACCACGAGGGATCCGGGTTCTTCCCCAAGCCCTCCCCCGATGGAACTCGTCTCACGTTCCAACGGAACCTGTCCGGGAAGAAGGAAATCATCGAACACGAGATCTCGACGAAGCGCTCGAAGGTCCTCGTCGAAGGCATGTCCCCCGCGCTGAGCTTCGACGGCTCCCGGATCGCCTACACCTCGAAGGCTTCTGGAAACTGGGATGTGATGACCTTCGACCGCCGTTCGCAGAGGGCCGAGCGCATCACCTCGAGCCCCGCCGATGAGCTCGCGCCGAGCTTCTCCCCGGCCGGGGGCATCGCCTACGCTTCGAAGGCGAACGGCAACTTCTCACTCCACGAGCTGACTCCAGCCGGGGCGACGGTCACGTTGACGACGCCGTCGGGGGATGACTACGCCCCCCAGTTCGCGGGTGAAGTAGAATGGAAGCAGGACCTGGGGCCATCGTTCCCAGCGCCCCTGCGTTCCTCGCTCGGCGCGATCGAACACGAAGGAAAGATCTACCTGTGCGGTGGCCACGCCGGCGCCGAACACACCTACCCGCCGGAATCCTTCACCGACACCCTCCAGGTCTTCGACGTGGCGTCCGGTCACTGGAAAGCACTCGCGCCCAGGCCGCACAAAGCCCACGGCTTCCAACTGGCGGCGAAGGGGAAGTACCTCTACGCCTTCGGCGGCTTCGCGTACGAGGGGTCGACCAGGCCCAAGTGGAAGTCCCTGGCGGTGATCGACCGCTACGACATCGAGAGAGATCTCTGGGAGACCATCGGCGAGCTCCCGCGGAGGAGGTCCTCGAACGTCGCCGTCACCGTCGGGACGAAGGTCTTCTTGATCGGCGGCTGGGACGCGACCCCGAAGAAGCCGGGAGACGCGGAGGGAACGTTCCACAGTGAAGTCGACGTCTTCGATCTCGAAACCGAGAAGGTCTCCCGGGCTCTCTGGGATCTCCCGCTTCCTCTGCGCCGGGCCTTCACAGCGGTTAGCTACGAGGGACAGATCCTCCTCATCGGAGGCCTCGGCGTCGGAGCATCGCACTTCGAACTCCTGAACCACGTGACGAGGATCGACCCGGTCTCAGGCGCCGCGACGAATCTGCCACCCCTACCCTTCGCGACCTTCGCACCGGCGGCCGGCGTTCTCGGAAACCAACTCGTGATCTTCGGAGGAATGTTCAAGACCGGTCCGGCGGACTACGAGTACGTCTCCCATGTCTACGCCCTGGACCTGCG
>SXUH01000340.1 GCA_005791855.1 Bdellovibrionales bacterium | reverse complement strand
GCAGCGGTCGAGCCAGCGGTGGGTCCGCTCGATGGAGTTGGCGACGTACTTCTCCGTGGCCGGGTAGGGGATGCACTCGTCGAAGGCCATCATGATGTCCGAGCCCAGGTTCTGCTGGACCTGGATGGAGATCTCCGGTGTGAGGAGGACGTTCTCGCCCTTGGCGCCCTTGAAGTTCGCGCCCTCTTCGGTGATGGAGTTCTTCTGCAGGGAGAAGACCTGGAAGCCACCGGAGTCGGTGAGGATGGGCCGGTCCCAGCCCATGAACTTGTGGAGGCCCCCGGCCTTCGCCACCAGCTCCGAGCCCGGAGTCAGGTGCAGGTGGTAGGTGTTCGAGAGGAGGATCTGGATGTTGAGGTCCACGAGCTCCTTGGGCTGGAGGGCCTTGATCGCGCCGTGGGTTCCGACCGGCATGAAGACCGGAGTTTCGATCTCTCCGTGGGGCGTGGTGATGACGCCGGCGCGGGCGCCGCAGTGCTTGTCCTGGTGGACGAGTTTGAAGTTGAAATTTTTGTTGATCTCGGAGCGCACGTCGGCGGAGGTGTTCATAACAGAAGTATCCTTTTGGGCAGATTTATTCCAGAGGCAAAAGCCCCGGCGTTTCCAGTAAAGGGATGGATGGGCCGACCTTACCTAATTCTCCTTCCTTTGTTGAGCCTTTTCCTCGCGAGAGTAGATCTTACAGACCTCTTCCCGCTCCGGTTTCGAGTCAAGGTGGTTGAGATCATTGACGCCGACACCGTGCTCGTGGGCCACGGAACTCGGAGGCTCAAGGTCCGCCTCCTGAAGCTCGACGCTCCGGAGAAGGGGCAGCCCTTCAGCGGCGGGCGAGGAGACGCGGGGGCCGTCGCGAAGGCCTGTGCCACGGGGGTGATCGGGGAGGGAAAGGTCTTCGAGCTAAGAGTCTTCCGATTGGACATCTACCAGAGGTTCCTCGGCGAACTCGAGGACCTGAGCCTGCGGCTGGTCCGGAACGGGTGCAGCGGGATCTACCCCTACGCGACCTTCGGCTCGAAGAGGGAGAAGGGGCTCTTCCTCCGGGCGCTCTCCAGGGCCAAGCGAGAGCGGGTCGGCCTGTGGGGCTCCGGCGGCTACCGGAAGCCCGTGCTCTGGAGGAAAGCTAGTAGACGAAGCGCACGCCGGCGGTAGCGGAGACGAGCTCGTCGCCGAGGGACTTGTCCACCTGCCCGAAGATCCGGACGAACGGAAGGTTGAGCTGGAGGCCCGCGAAGCCGCGGAAGGTGAACGGGTTCACGCTGCCCTTGCCGTCGATGTCGGCGGAGGCGTTCGCCTTGAGGACTTCGGTGGGGTTACACGGATGGCCGCCCGCGGAGCTCGTGCAGTTGATGGTCATCTCCTCGGCGTTGAGGCTTCCCTTGGCGGAGGCGGAACCGAAGTTCGCGTCCGCTCCGAGGCCCGTGTACAGGCTCACGAAGTAGAGGAGCTGGACGTCGGTGGAGAGCTCCAGCGGGATCGAGTGGGTCTTGCTGCGGATGTCGATGGTCGGGGCCGCGCGGGAGGTTCCGGAGATGGTGGCCCCGGCGCTGGTCTCGTTGAGCTCTTCCTTGACCTTCCCGCGGAAGGAGATGTCGGTCTTGTTGAACTCGTAGCCCAGGTGGACCTTCACGCCGCCCCAGCCGAGGAGCTTCGAGCCCTTGCCCTTGATCCAGTCGTAGCGGAGGTGCACGCCGTAGGCGAGGGTCCCGAGGCTCGCGCTCGATTCCTCGTCGGCCTTGTCACTGATGGTCTGGTCGTGGGTGTACTTCATGAAGTTCACGTAGAGGTTGAGGCGCTTGGGGTCCAGGCCGAAGACCTTGGAGCTCCTCACCGTCCCGAGGTTGAACCCGAGGACGGCCCCGGGGGCGAGGCCCACGCCGCTCACGTCGCTGTCGGTGGTCTTGTCCTTCTCGAGGTCCGCGGCCACACCCACGCCGGCGCCGACGAGGGCCACGCTCATGTTCGAAGCGTAGTCCGAGCCGATCCCCTTCCCGGCCATGACCGAGGAGTTGGCCATCCCCTCCATGAACCGCTTCGGCGGCGGAACCGGGATGTCTTCGTTGACCTGGTCTTCGACCTTCTGCACTTCCGTGTTGATGAAGTCGATGAGGGCCGCTTCCACCGGGCCGTTGGAGGCGTTGAGGTTTCCGTAGTCGGTCACTCGCAGGGTGAAGAGCTTGGCCCTGGAGTCGGAGGCGTAGAGCCCGAGCCCGAGGGAGAGTGCGATGACCGTGAGCTTCTTTTTCATTGGAGTCCTTTCCGCAGAAGATTGAACTTAGATTCTAGGTGCTTTCGGAGTTCCGGGGTATTTAGAATTTTTTACCTCCGTGCCTGACAAAGGGACGGGCGGCATGGTAAGCAGCACCAAACCGTTGAATTAACTCCACCGCCGAGGACACCATGGCCTTCATCGCTGCCGACCTCCACCCAGGTCTGGAATCGTACTTTAAAGAAACCGGACTCCGGACGGCCACCGCCATCCAGCGGAGGGTGATTCCCGAGATCCTTAATCGGAAATCCCTCATCGTCCTCTCGGAGACGGGGTCGGGGAAGACCCTCTCCTACGCCCTTCCCATCGTGAGCAAGCTCAAGCAGAAGGAAGACCAGGGCAGCAAGAACACCCAGCGGGGAGCGCCCTACGCCCTCATCGTCGCCCCGACCCGGGAGCTCGCCACGCAGATCCACGGCGTCTTCAAGGGGATCTCCCATCACCTGAAGCTCCGGGTCCGGGACCTCACCGGCGGAGACACCCACGCCAAGATGAAGTCCGTGGCGAGCGGCTCCTACGAGATCCTCATCGCCACTCCGTCGCGGATCAAGTCCGCCATCCAGAAGAAGGAGCTCAGCATGAGCCAGCTCCAGTACGTGATCTTCGACGAGGCCGACCAGCTCTTCGACATGGGATTTAAGCGCGACCTGGACTTCATGATCGAGTACTTCGACATGAGCCTGACCCAGTTCGGGTTCATCACCGCGACCCTCCCGGTGGAGGTGGAGAACTACATCCTCGAGAAGTTCATCGACGTGGACTTCACCAAGGTCGCCTCCGACGTCTCCCACGCTCCGCAGGCCAAGGTCGAGACCTACAACGTCCGCGTGACCCCCGAGGAGAAGGACCCGGTGGTGAAGATGTTCCTCGAGAAGCAGGCCCAGGGCCGCGGGATCATCTTCACCAACCAGAAGAACCAGGCGGAGGACCTCTTCAAGTACCTCTCGGCCAAGCTCCCGAAGCTCCGGATGCGGCTCCTCCACGGGGACCTCGAGATCAAGGAGCGGGAGAGCGCCATCAAGGCCTTCGTCGACAAGAAGGCGCAGGTGCTCATCGCCACCGACGTCGCCGCCCGGGGCATCGACATCCAGGACCTGGTGTGGGTCCTGAACTACGGCCTCCCGAAGACCGGGATCTACTACCTCCACCGCTGCGGCCGGATCGCCCGGGGCGGGCGGAAGGGCCTGGTGTACAACCTCGTCGCCCACCACGATTCGAAGATGATCGCCCAGATCAACGACGCCATCAAGAACCAGAGCCACCTGAACCTGGACGTCATTCCGGAGGAGAAGCTCAAGTCCGAGAAGAAGGTCGTGAAGAAGGTGGCGGTGAAGAAGCCCGCGACCTTCCGGGGAGCGAGCACCGAAGCCCCGCCGAAGCGCAACCGCGGGATCAGACGTCGTTGAACCGGAGGATGTCGTCCTTGCGCTTGTAGGCGTCGTGGTAGCCGAGCTCCGTCAGGGGCCTGGTGTAGGACTCGTCGAAGGCGAGGTAGCTCAGGAGGTCGAGGCCCTCGGTCTTGGAGACGCCGATCCCTTTCAGGAGGTAGCGGAGCATGGCCGGGAGGTCCTTGTTC
>SXUH01000339.1 GCA_005791855.1 Bdellovibrionales bacterium | reverse complement strand
TACCACATGTTCCCTCCGCCCATCCCGCAGCAGAGAGCCTTGTCCTTGTTCTTCGGCATCTCGATCAGCCGCACTCCGGGGATGGCGGTGAGGATGTCTCGAGGGGCGTTGTACTCGCCGTGGTGGCGGCCAAGGTAGCACGGGTCGTGGAAGGTGAGCTCGCCGGCGACGTCCTTGAGGGCCTTGAGCTTCCCGCTCCGGAGGAGCTCGGAGAGGAGCTCCGTGTGGTGGACCGTCTCGAAGGCCCCGTCCTCGAACTTCCCGTACTCCTTGCCGATGGTGTGCAGGCAGTGCGGACAGTGGGTCACGACCTTGTCGAAGGTGTACTGTCTCATGTTGGCGATGTTCTCGATGGCGATCTCGTAGAACGAGTACTCGTCCCCGAAGCGCCTCACCGGATCCCCGTTGCACTTCTCGGTCTTGCCCATAACCGCGAAGCTCACCCCCGCTTTCTTCAGGAGGTTCACCGTGTCCTTCACCACCTTCTGGTTGGAGGCGTCGTAGGAGCCGGCGCAGCCGACGTAGTAGAGGTAGTCCACCTTCTTCCCGGCTTCGATCACCGGGACCTCGAGGCCCTGGGCCCAGTTGAAGCGGTCGTCCTGGGAGATCCCCCACGGGTTGCCGTTCTTCTTGATCTTGTTGGTCGCGTCGGCGGCGGCCGGTGGCAGGTCGCCGAGGGTGAGGGCCTTGTAGCGCTTGAGGTCCAGGATGATCTGCACGTGCTCGATGTTGGCCGGGCACTCTTCCATGCAGGCCCCGCAGGTGGTGCAGGCGTCGAGTTCGCTCGAGCCGTAGATCGGCTTCTCGCCCCAGAGCTCGGTGTTCTCCTTGTTCTCCGGCGTAGCCTCCGGTCGGTAGAACATCACGTCTCGCATCTTGGTGACGATGAGCTTCGGATCGAGGGGCTTGTCCGCGAGGTTCGCCGGGCAGACCTGGGTGCAGCGGCCGCACTCGACGCAGGCGATGGTGTCGAGCCGCTGCTTCATGGTGAGCTCGGCCGTCTTGCCCAGGCCGAAGGTCTCGGCGTTCTCGTTGGCGAAGTCCATCGGGAAGAGGACGGCCCCGCGCCGCGGAGGTGTGACGAGGGCGCTGAAGGGGAGGACGAGGATGTGGAAGAACTTCGAGTGCGTGAGGCTCGCGACGAAGGCCATGGTGTTGAGCATGTGGACCAGCCACAGCGTCTTGTACGTCGTGGCCAGGGTGTCCTGCCCGAGGCCCAGGGCGCCGATCAGGCCCCCGAAGGTGTAGCCGATCGGCGACCAGAACCGCTCGCCCGCCGGCATGTTGGTGATGTAGAGCCGGATCCCTTCGAGCACGTAGCCCAGCACCACGAGGGCGATGAGCATGCCGTACATGAACTTCTCCTGGTTCGGCCGGGTGGCGGAGAGGAACTGGACCTTCTTCACGTACCTCCGGTAGTAGGCGAGGCCTATTCCGAGGAGGACGAAGAGGCCCCCGATGTCGGCCAGGAAGGAGATCACGATGTAGGTCGTGCCCTTGTAGATCTTGAACGGGGTGTCCGCGTGGATCCCGACGAGCTCGGTGGCGATGAAGAGGACGATGAAGCCGTAGAAGATCATCGAGTGGAAGATCCCGACGTAGCGGTCGCGGGTGACCTTCCCCTGGAAGAAGATGGTCCGGAGGAAGTTGGAGTAGTTCAGCTTCTTCGGGATCAGGTGCTGCTTCCAGTCCTGTCCGTTGGTGACGAACCGGTACTTCTCCACCAGTCCCTGGAAGAAGAAGTAGGTGGCGACTCCCAGGGAGAGGTACATGGCGACCTTCATCCAAAAAGGAATCATCCACATGATCTGTCGACTGGCTTCCATACTCACGTCCATCTGGCCTCCTAACTTTGCGGCGAATCATTTAAGCGGCTAAATGTCTTAGGACATTTGACCGGCAAATGTTTATAATCAGACCAATATTTTATTCTAGTGGATGGCATGATGGATAGCTCTTTCCTTACCTGGATAAACGTTGGCCTGGCCCTTTATTCCGCAGCTTTGTTTTTAAAGCTCGTGATCCAGTTTGGGCTACCAAACCATCCCGTCCGCTCCATCTCCTACCTCGTGAGTCTCAGCGCGACCGCCTTCTTCGGAATGAAGGCCCTGACCGGACTGGGGTTCCTGAGCCCGTGGTTCTACATGAAGTGGAGCCTCTTCCCCATGGTCATCGCCGGCGCGGGTCTCTTGTTCCAGGTGATCTCGTCGATCAGCCAGTTCAGCCGGATCCAGCAGAAGATCGTCTCGAGGCTACCGATCTTCTCCGCCCTTATTTGCTTCGGACTATTTCCCACCAAGGACACGGTGTTCTTCACCGCGACCATTGGTGCGGGGTGTTTATTCCTCCTAGTATCAAAAGACAAGGCCCGGTACCAGAAGCGGACCTACCTCAAGATGACCGGCTCCCTCCTGGTCTTCGGCGCGTTCCGTTTCCTCAACGTCTACTGGGGGTACGTGGTCGGGGAGCTCTTCCTCTTCCTCGCGCTGTTTTACTTTTACGTTTTCCAACAAGCGTTCGCCGTCTCCGCCCTGATCGAGGACCGGGCTCCGAGCGAGCAAGGAGTGAGAAGATGAAGTGGCTGGCTTTCCTAGTACTCCTGGGCTGCGCTCAGGTAACGAGCCTGAACCTCCGGAAGCACCAGTTCGGGATCCTCCCGACGAAGATCATCTGGTTCCAGGTCGCGGGCTTCGAGCTCGAGCAGCTCTCCATGCTCCGGTTCCAGAAGTCCGGGGAGACGAAGACCTCCTTCGAGCAGAGCATCTGCCTGGGCTCCACCTGGAACTACAACTTCTACCAGCTCCGCAACGACGCCGAGTCGACCTTCCTCTCGCAGATCACCGGGAAGAAGAACATCAGCCAGAGCTGCGTGGACTCCGAACACAAGCCGATCTGGAGCTACATCCGAGACAACGGCTACCAGACGGGGATCCTCGAGAACGGGCCCGGCAAGGAGCAGAGCCTGAGCTCGCTCAACCAGTGCGGCGAGAAGGGCCTGGTCTTCCTGAGCTACCTCTACTTCTGGATCCGCAGCACGCCCCCGAAGGACGCCCAGACCTTCCACTACAGCGAGGGAGTACCCGCCCGGGCGAATCAGCTTCTCTACGACCGCACCTGCGCGGACACCCACTGCACCTCGACCCTGCAGGAGAACTTCCACTCCGTCTACCAGAAGCTCCGCCGCTCGTCGGGCCGGAACCTCCTCATCATCCGCGACTTCTCCTACCTGGCCGCGCTCGAGAAGAAGGACTTCTCCCGCGCCCGGGAGATCCTCATGGACCTGGAGCGGACCTACGCCGACGCCCTCAAGCTCTCCCGCGAGTCCAACGACTTCCTCGTCCTCCTCACCACCGGCGAGTCGAAGTTCGTGGACATGCCCGACCAGGGCAAGTCCTGGTACGACTACGACAAGGGCAGCAAGAACGTCCAGGTGAAGCGGACGAAGCTCACCAACCTGGTCCTCGCCAACGGCTCCCGCGCCGAGAACTTCTGCGGGCTCTACGACGACTCGCAGGTCTTCGACCGGATCCTGAGCGGGCCCAAGGAGCAGGGGCTGGAGCTGAAGATCATCAATCCGTTCAAGAAGTAGGGGAAGCCTAGGCCCCGCCCTGGTTCATCTCCTCGCGGGTGATCGAGTAGTGCTTCCGACAGTAGTCGCAGGTGATCTCCACCGTCTTCTCCTGCTTGAAGAGCTCCTCGAGGTCGATGGAGTAGAGGCCCTTGAGGTTGAGGATCATGCGCTCCTTGGTGCACGGGCAGAAGAAGTTGATCTGCCGGCTGCCGAGGTAGGCGTAGCCCCGGTCTTCGAAGAGCTTCACGATCTTCTCGATGTCGTCGGTCGCGGCCTCGAAGACGTCGTGGAAGAAGGTCTGGTGGCGCTTCACGAAGTCCTTCCGGGACTGGGTCTCGTCGAGGTGGGAGTTGACGTTCACCGGCGGGAGCTTGGTGACCATGATGGACTGGTCGCTCACCTCTCCGACGAGGACCTCGCTGTTGGTCTGGTAGGACTCGGCGAGGACCTTGTTGATGACCTCCTTGGTGCTCACGTCCTTGAGCTCGAGGACCGAGGTGTACGGCGCCTTCGTCCCCGGGAAGATCTTCGTGATCCGGATCTTCCCGGAGATCTTCATGGGAAACAGACTAAAATCTTCCGGTAAGAGGAGCGAGCGGGTGTGGCCCGCGCTGTTGGTCTCGATCTTCAGGCGGAAGTAGGGCTCCTCGGAGTCGATGTAAAGACCAAGCGATTCTCCAGGTTTTAGGAAGAAGACGATGGGGAGGAGGCCCAGGAAGGTGTCGCGGAAGTAGGCGAAGCCCGAGCCCGTGATCGGATGCAAAACGGCGAGGTCATGTATTAGCTTCTGCCCCTCGAGGAAGTGGAGGTTGAATCCGTTCTTGTGATCGAGGAAGCTGTAGAGGCGACTGGCGGCCAGCATGGGAACTCCTTGGGGATTGGACCGTTATAGCCCACTCTGCCTTTTTTGTTAATCTTTCTCATTCATAAAGCAGTTCCGGGCGAGTAGAATCAGAAAAATCATGATGCAGATAGTTTATTTCTCCCAAAAGAATCAATTCCTCGCGGAGATTGAAACCCATCCCGGGGAGATAACTTTCATCGCTCCCAGCCCGGTGAAGGCCGACGGCCTTCGGTCGGAGCTCAAGACCACCAAGGCCGACGTGATCACCATCGCGAAGTTCACCTCCGACCTCATCGACCTCCTCTGGACCGGGGAGGAGAGGCCCGCGGTGAAACGGAAGGCCGACCTCCTCCTGATCTTCGGCATCCTCAAGAACAAGTACGTCCCGAACCTGGGCTTCGAGCAGTTCCTCCAGGCCTACAACCTCTTCTCCGACCTCCGGAGCTTCACCCTCGACCAGGAGGCGCTCGCCTCGGTCATCGAGGACCAGCCGCCGGAGATCGCCCGGGCCGTGGGTCTCTTCTGGAAGCTCCTCGAGGTCACGGGCTACCTGGACGAACACGGGGCCTACGAGAAGATCGCCGAGGCCCTCCGGTCCGGGGAGGAAGAGGCTTCGCTCAAGAAGACCTTCGTGTTCTGGGGGTTCCAGCACCTCAACGGTCAGCAGGTGGATCTCCTGAAGGCACTGGCCATCCGCTACAAGGTCCTCATCCCTTTCCCGCTCGCCCTGAAGGAAAAACTCCGGCGCTCCGACTGGCTCAGCTGGCTCAAGGAGCACCGGGTGGATGAGGTCGACCTCCCGGCGCTCGAGGTCCGGCCCCGCGCCCGCTGGATCACCATCAACTCGCGGGAGATCTCGAAGCACCTCCGGGACCTCCTGAAGGACGGCGACCAGGTCGTCCTCGGCGTGGCCAAGCTCTCGGCCCTCCACCTCGACATCATCCCGTCCACCAAGGTGAGCTACAAGATTCCCCACGACCTCGTTGGCAAAGAGGTCCGGGCCCTCGCCCGGGAGCTGAAGGAGAGCCTCGAGGGTTCCGCGACCTACCTCCAGCTCGAAGAGTTCCTCCGCCGGAAGAAGGCGGCGTGCCTCACCGGGGGCGCCGGGGAGACCCCGGCCTTCAAGATGCTCAAGGCGATCCAGCTCTACCAGGATGCCCTGGGGCTCATCCGGGACCTGACCGACGAGGAGATCCGGATCGACCAGTTCTTCCTGAAGCTCCTCTTCGAGGTCGTGACCCTCAACCAACCGCGGACCTCGTTCGTGCCCATGTCCTCCGCCTCCTTCACCATCGACCTCAAGGACATGGCCTCGCTGGAGGACGTGAAGCGGGACCGGCCCGTCATCCTCTGCGTCGACGACCGGTTCGAAGAGATCCAGTCCCTCGGCCAGAACTACACCGAGAGCATCCAGAAGGCCCTCGGCGCCCTCGGCCCCCTCAAGAGGAACGAGCTCGAACTCCTCTTCAAGCAGTGGGAGTTCTCCGAGCTCTTCTCCGAAGCCGAGGTGACCGTCCTCATGTCGGAGGCGACCCTCAAGCACAGCCTCATCTGGAAGCGGCTCCTCACGGGGATCGACCTCACGAGGATCAGCGCAGCCCGGCCCGGCGACGGGAAGAAGCTCGTGGATCACCTGCGGCACCTCCCGAAGAAACCCTTCGCCGGATCCCTCTCCGCCAGTAAGTTCCAGGCCTTCGTGGACTGCCCGCGGAAGTTCTACTTCACCTACGTCGAGAAGATCTTCCCGAGCATGGCCCTGAAGAAAGACTTCGACCACCTCCTCTCCGGGATCATCATCCACCAGATCATCGAGCGGTACTTCAAGGAGGCGGCGAAGCCCGAGGACCTCGAGGCGCTCACGGCGAGGATCATGGACGACCACATCGAGAAGAACCACCTGGCCCTGCCCCGGGAGACCTACCTCCAGCGGCAGCTGGTGTTCAACCACCGCGCGCGGAACGGGATCCTCTTCCTCGAGCGCCTCGCCGGCGCCGTCGGGCTGCCGGTGCGCTGGACGATCGAGCGGGAGTTCTCCATCACCGGGGACTACCGCCTCACCGGGAAGATCGACTGCATCGGGACCTGCGAGAAGTACCTCTTCCTCCTGGACTTCAAGTCCACCGCAGCCTCCGCGTCGTCCTTCAAGGAGATCGAGGAGCTGGAGAGCCTCCAGCTCTGGGCGTACGCGAAGGCCGCCGCCGCCACCCTCGACGAGTTCCAGACGAGGTCCGTCGTCCTGGGGTTCGTGGTTTTGGATAACCCCTCCGAGTCGAACCTCCTCATGTCCGAAGACGGCCCCTACCTGAGCCTGAAGGAAGAGAAGCTCTGCCGGCTCAAGCTCTTCAAGCCCGAGTTCGCCGAGCTCTTCCGGGCCGCGGACCGGAAGCTCACCGAGCTCTCCGCCGCCATCGCCGAGGAGCGGGCCTTCCCGGCGGTTCCCCGGAAGCCCGCGAACTGTCTCTTCTGCGAACTCACGAAGGTCTGCGTGAAAAGCGAGCTCACCGATGTCTAGGGCGAACGCCGAGCAGCTCCTCGCCATCGAGCACGACGGCGGCGTCCTCCTCCGCGCGGGCGCCGGCTCGGGGAAGACCTTCGTCCTGGTCGAGCACATCGTCTACCTCACGAAGAAGTGGATCGCGGAGCACAAGGCGACGGGGGCGGGGAGCTTCGAAGAGTTCATCCGGCTGAAGTACTCGCAGATCGTGATGATGACCTTCACCAAGAAGGCGGCCGGGGAGATGGGCATCCGGCTCACCGACAAGTTCGCGGCCCTGAGCCTCGTCGACGGGGAGGACCGGGACCTCTGGGCCCTCGCCAACGAATCCCTCCCGCTCCTCATGGTCACCACCATCGACGGCTTCTGCCGCAAGCTCATCGCCGGGGGCTACTTCCCCCACCTCTCGACGGAGGCCAAGATCATCTTCACTCCGGAGCGGCTGGAGCAGGTCCAGTCGCTCCTGGACCAGTGGCTCCGGGAGCGCGGCGACCGCGTCCCGCCGCACATCCTCGAGGTCGTCATCCGCGAGAAGCGGCAGCTCCTCTCCGCCTTCAACAACATCTTCAGCTCCCCGGGCCTGCGGCTCTCGTGGAAGAACTTCCGGGTGCGGGAGATCCATCCGGAGAACCTGGGCCTGATCCTCTCCCAGTCCTTCGAGCTCCGGAACGTCGCGGGCGCGCTCGCGGCGGTGGGAGCGCCGGACCTGCCGGCGGAGGGAGACCGGAGCGCGTTCGAGAGGACGGTCGCCCAGTTCCAGGCCACCGGACTCCCGGAGATCCGGAGCGTGGAAAACCTAAAGATTTACTTCGACCTCTTCGCCGGGATCAAGCGGCTCACCGGGGAGACGACCGCCCGGAAGAAGTGCCCGGAGTACGACGCCGCCAGGGAAGCCCTCGGGAGCCTGCGGACCTGGGTCAACGACTGGACCGAGGTCGTGCGGGACTACTCGGAGAACTTCGAGGAGAAGGTCCTCCCGTGGATGAAGCTCTGCCTGGAGATCTACCACTGGATCGACGAGCGCCTCGACCCCAACCAGGGCATGACCTTCGGGGACATCGAGTACTTCGTGGCGACGGGGCTCGAGGACGAGGCCCTCTGCGAGCGCGTCCGCCGGGCGTACCGGTACTTCATCGTCGACGAGTTCCAGGACACCTCGGCCCACCAGTTCCAGATCATCCAGCGCCTCATCGGATCGGACTTCGGCCGGCTCTTCTGCGTGGGGGACGCCAAGCAGGCGATCTACGGGTTCCGCGGCGGAGAGCTCTCCGTCTTCCACGACTGCGCCGAGGTCATAGGCCAGGTGCGGACCCTCGCCAACAACTACCGGTCGATGCCGGAGATCATCCACTTCAACAACTCGCTCTTCCGCGCCATCCTGCCCCTGGGGCAGGAGTTCTCGGGCTTCGACCCCTTCACCGTGGAGCCGGAGGACCAGCACGTCCCGCCGGCGGTGGACTACGACGCCCCGGGGTCCGTCGAGATCCTCTCCGCTCGGATCTCCAGAGACGTGGAGGCGAACGGCAAGCTCTCCGCCGACGAGCTCAACCACCTCGAGGCGGAGCTCGTCGCCGACTCCATCGCTAAGCACCGGGCGGAGCGGGAGAGTGAGGTCTGCACGGTTCTCTACCGGAGGCTCAAGCCCAGCGGCGAGCTCCTCCGCGTGCTCATGCACCGGAAGATCGGCTTCACGGCCCAGTTCAAGATCGACCTCCTGGACGACCCCGTCATCGGGATCTTCCTCTGCCTCCTGAAGCGCCGGTTCGACGCCGACGAGAAGACCCGCGACGAGTTCCCCCTGTTCCTCATCAAGAGCTACCAGCGCGTCCTCGGGATCCGCAAGGACGTCACGCAGAGAGACCTCCAGGACTTCGACCAGAACGTCTCCCACTGGGGCCTCACGGAGGCGTTCCGGAAGTTCCTCTTCTCCCTCCACGCCACCAACGAGAACTCGGACCTGAACCTCCAGACCATCGAGACCCTGGCGGAGCTCTACAACCAGGACCAGGAAGCGGTGCTGGTCCAGCTCACCCAGGGAGAGAACCAGACCCTGAACCTCGACCTCCGGTCCGGGGCCTCCGCGGCGATGGTGCAGATCATGACGGCCCACGCCTCGAAGGGCCTCGAGTTCGACGTCGTCTACCTCGCCGGCATCTACACCAACGGGAAGACCCTGCCGGACCGGGACATGTTCGGCGACCTCCCGGGGAGCTTCAACTGGTACCTGGACCTCGCCCAGCGGGACAAGCGCAAGTCTCCGCTCTTCTTCTACGAGAAGGAACTGGACCGGTACAAGGAGTTCTCCGAGTCGAAGCGGCTCTTCTACGTGGCCTGCACCCGGGCCCAGAAGAAGATCGTCTGGGTGGACTTCCAGAACGTCGCCGAGGTCTTCGCGGTTCCGAAGAACAGCTGGATCAACGGCCTTGCGTCCTGGTTCGGCGGAGACTACCTCCGGCAGTCGCACGTCCGGCTCGTGACCACGGAGCTCCCCGAGATCCCCTCGGAGGTCGTCCTCGAGGAGAAGTCCACGCCGCACCTCCCGCTCTTCTTCCACGACCACGTGGGGATCTTCCCGAAGGACCTCTCCGACTGCGAGCTCGCCATCTCCGCCGAGCTGAGCGTGACCCGGCTGAACTCCCTGGTGGACTGCCCGCGGAAGTTCTACCTGGAGAACACCCTGAAGCTCGCTCCGGAGGACGAGGGCCCGGCGGGGCGGGAGTCCGTCGCCCGCGGGGAAGAGGAGGAGATCGGACCGAGGTCGTCGAGCGAGCGCGGCACCACCGTCCACTCCCAGATCTCCAAGGGGATCGGGGAGAACTTCGTCGCCCCCCGGGAAATTTTTTCCTCCGAGCTCCGCGGGCCGGTGGAGTGGGCCCTCGGCAGCCTCAGGGCCCTCTCGGCGGACTACGAACTCATCTCCGAGAAGCCCCTGAAGTTCAAGTTCTTCAACTTCATGATCTCCGGAGTACCGGATCTGATACTAAAATCCAAGGGCGAGCGGAATACTCAGATTTGGGACTTCAAGACCGGCGGCTCGAACCCGGAGAGCCTGCGCCACTACTGGGTCCAGCTCACGGCCTACGCCTACGCCCTGTTCGAGCTTGATATCATTCCGGAAACCCGGCCCGTCGAGCTCGTCCTGAGCTTCGTCGACCAGCGGAAGAACCTCACCAGGACCGTCAGCTTTGCCGAGTGCAAGGAGACGCTCTACCCGATCTGGCGGTCGCAGAACGAGCCGTGGAAGATCAATGCCGATCATTGCAGTCAGTGTTCCTACGCCTCTCTTTGCGGTCGATAATCCAATCACTTGCACCTCTTGCGAAGCATGTTAGAATTTAACTACTCTAAAGATTTAACAAGAGAAGTGAAAATGAAATGCATTCTAGTTTTGGTCTCGCTCATTCTGAGCGGCCTGGTGCTTGCGAACGAAAGATCGTTGTATAAATTCTCGTGGCTCGATCAGGATAAGGAGATCTACGTTCTCCAGAACCGGAAGTTCCGGAAGGTGGGCGGCGTCTACGTCGGCGCCACCGGAGTCAAAACGTTGAGTGGCGCGTTCGTCGATTCGTACGGCGGCTCGGTCCGGGCCGGGTACTTCTTCACCGAAGACTGGGGCCTCGAGTTCGCCTTCGGGAAGAACAGCGGGAAGGAGAACAACACGGCCCGCGGCGTCCGCTCCCAGGGGACGGTTCCGTTCTACCGGAAGATCGATTCCTACACCGGGGCCATGCTCATGTGGTCTCCCTTCTACTCGAAGATCAACACCTTCAACAAGGTCTTCTACTTCGACTGGATGTTCGGCCTCGGGGCCGCGAGCATCGCCACGCAGGACAACCGGAACAAGTTCAACACCGGGAGCTTCGACGAGGACACGCTGACCAAGGAAAACAACTTCGGGATCCTCTGGAACACGGGCTTCCGCTTCTACCTCACCGAGCACTGGAGCCTGCGCGCGGACATCACCGGCCTGAACTACCGGGGGACGTCGGTGACCCAGACCGGAGCGAGCCCGACGACGAAGTCGGAGAAGATCTTCGGGAACTACGACCTGGGCCTCGGGCTCAACTACAGCTTCTAGAATTATTTTTTAAAAAAGGGGAACACGGATGTTCTCAAAACTACTCGTCCTCTCAGTCCTGACCGCCGGAGCCCTCGGCGCCCGGGCGAACGCGCCCCAGGCCTCCACGAAGAGGACCATCCTCGAGCTCGTCGACGACGGCTACTACTTCTCCGTCGTCCCCTGGATGAAGGAGTACCTCGCCACGAGCGACCGGACCCTCGACCGGGACCTGGAGGAGGCCCTCGACAAGATGCTCTACATGACGGGGGTGAAGCCCTTCGAATCTCTCCCGGAGGACATCCTGCGGAAGTCCCGGTCCGGGAACATCCGCTACATCCTCGCGAAGAAACTCTTCCGGAAGGGGAAGGGGCAGGAGGCGCTGAGCGAACTGAGTTCGATCACCGCGGGCCACTCGGCCTACCCGTTCATCTCGCACCTCAAGGCGACGATCCACTCGTCGCTGAACCACCTGAAGGACGCGGAGGCGAACTACCGCGAGTGCATCCGCACCTCCGAGGTCCGGATGGGGCAGGTGAAGACCATCCTCCAGCGCTCGCAGCTCGAGACCAACCGCGACTACTGCATCGCCGGGATCGCCCGCGTCCAGTTCGCCCACCACGACTACCGGCAGGCCGAGGTGAGCTTCCTCGACATCTCGAAGGACTCCTTCGTCTGGCCCGAGATCCTCTTCGAGGAAGCCTGGACGAGCTACTACCTGAAGAACTACAACCGCACCCTCGGGAAGCTCATCTCCTACAAGGCGCCGGTGTTCGACTTCGTCTTCAAGCCGGAGGTCGAGGTGCTGAAGGCCCTCACGTACCTGAAGATGTGCCTCTACCAGGACGCGAAGAAGACCGTGGACGACTTCTACGACGAGCTCCTGAAGCCCTCGCGGGACCTCCGCAGCCACCTCCTGACCCACGGGAAGGACTACCGCTACTACTACGGCCTCATGTCGGACCACGAGGGCAGCAAGCCGGCGCCGCTCCCGATCATCGAGAGCATCCTGCGGTCGATCCGGAAGGACGCCGCCTTCCTCGAGATGAAGAGCGCCATCACCGCGGCCATCGAGGAGTACAACCGGCTCCAGAAGCGGTCCTCGGGGCGCATGGAAGCGGCCCAGATCCGGAACCTCAAGACCCTCATGGAGGAGTACCGGTCCACCCTCGGGGCCTACGTCCGCGCGGGCCTCGTGTCGAAGTACGCGGAGCTCTACTCGGCCTTCGAAGACATGAGCTACATCAAGCTCGAGGTCCTCGCCCAGCGGAAGGAGAAGCTCTACCAGTCGGATAGCGTCGGCGGGGCGAAGCGGGGAGACGTGAAGTACATCGAACGAAACGACAAGCAGTATTTTTGGACATTTAACGGAGAGTTCTGGGCCGACGAGCTCGGGGACTACGTCTTTGCCTTGAGGTCTGAATGCTAAAGTACCTGGTCCCGTCCCTCCTCCTCGTGAACCTGGCCTTCGCGGCCAAGCTTTCTCTGGACGAGAGAAGAAAGAAGATCATCGCCATCGTCGACGAAGAGCTCTCGGAGGTCTCCCGGCTGGCCAAGCAGCAGGACTACAAGTCCCCGGACCTGATCCTGCGGATGTCGGAGCTGAGCCTCGAGAAGGCGCGGCTCTGGCGGGAGTCGGAGAACGAGCAGTACCTCGCCCTGGACCCGGAGAAGCGACGGGAGGTCAACCGGAAGGACTACTTCTCGAAGTCCACCGCGTACTTCCGGGACGCCAACGAAGCGGCGGAGAAGGTCGTGAAGCGCTTCCCGAAGTACAAGGGCCTGGGGGACGTCTACTACATCCTCGCGTACAATAACAAGGAGCTCGGGAACCACGAAGCGGCCCAGCGCTACTTCAAGCTCGCGAACTCCCAGCCGTCGACCAACACCACCCTGGCCGCGAAGTCGAAGCTCGCCCTGGCGGACTACCACTTCAACGACCACGACTACAAGGACGCGATCCCCCTCTACGAAGCCTCGCTCGACAAGGTCGACGAGCGCTGGTGGACGAAGGACGCCTTCAACCTCGCCTGGTCCTACTACCGGGTGAAGAACTACGACAAGGCCATCGCCCTCCTGCAGGAGGTCCACGCCAAGAGCGGCAAGGACAAGTACATCGACATGCGCTCCCAGGTGGAGCGGGACATCGGCGTCTTCTACGTCGACGCCGGCCGCCTCGACGACGCGGTCAAGTTCTATGAGAAGCTCAAGCTCAACTACGCCGAGCAGTTCATCAAGATCGCCAGCACCATCATGACCCAGGGCCGCTTCGCCCAGGCCGAGAGCCTCCTGAACCAGGTGGAGAAGACGGAGCGGGATCCGCAGAAGCGGGTCGCCATCCTCGTCGCCCAGCTCAGCCTCTTCGAGAAGTTCAACAAGATCCCCAGGCACCTCGAGATCTGCAGGGAGCTCGTCGCGATCCATAAGAAGACGCCGCTGGAGAAGGCCCAGTTCGAAACCCTGAGCTACCACGTGAACAAGCAGGCGGCCCAGCTCCAGAAGACCACGGCCTCCGACCTCTACGACAACGTCCCCGCGGTCCAGAAGGAAAAGTCCGCCCAGGCCATCGCCTACTTCGAACTTTCCGCGGCCCTCGCCCCGGGGCAGAAGGCCGAGAAGGTCTTCTTCCAGGGGGAGACGGCGTACGCGGCGAAGGACTTCGAGCGGGCCGTCTCGATCTACATCCAGGCCTTCGACCTGGCGAGCGCGAGCAAGGACAAGAAGATCATGGCCCAGAGCCTCGAGGGGATGCTCTCCTCCCTGGGCCAGCCGAAGTTCAACCCGAAGGCCGCGGACAAGCTCTACGTCCCGGTCTACTCCCGGTACCTGAGCTCGGATCCGAAGTCCAAGCGGGCGAACTCCATCTTCGTGAAGCTCTTCAACGCCCAGTACGACGCCGGCGACATCCCGGGGGCGGAGAAGACCATGAAGGAATT
>SXUH01000338.1 GCA_005791855.1 Bdellovibrionales bacterium | reverse complement strand
GGGCTTCGAGACCGTCTCGTCCTACACGGAGATCTACGAGAAGTCCGGCATGCTCGGGAAGCGCTCCCTCATGGGCCACGCGATCCACCTCTCGGAGAAGGAGCTGAAGCTCCTCCGGAAGACCGACACCACCGTGATCCACTGTCCGACCTCCAACGCTCCCATCAAGGAGCGGGGCCTGGGCTCGGGCCTCTTCGACTTCCGGCAGATCGAGCGGTCGAAGATCCGGTGGGCCCTGGGCTCGGACATCGGCGGCGGGCCGATCCTCTCCATGTTCGACGTGATGAGGAGCTTCGTCGAGCAGAACCGGCGGGCCGGGGTGGGAGAGGCCACCTACGTGAAGGCCCTCTACCGGTCGACCCTCGCCGGGGCGAAGATCCTGAACCGCGACAAGGAAACCGGGAACCTCGACGCGGAGAAGGCAGCGAATTTCATCGTCGTTCCGCTTAAATCAAAAAAAAGTTTGCAGAGTCCGGAAGAAGTCCTTAAGCTTCTTGTGGGACAACACAAGTCCCGGCGGGAGAGCTACGAGACTCTCGTCAAGGCCGTCTACCACAGGGGAACAAGCATAGCATGAGCGATCCGCGGGTCCTTTACATTGACGACGAAGTCGACCTCCTCGAGCTCGCCGCGTCCTTCTTCGAAGACGAGAACCTCCCGCTGGACACGAGCTCGGACTTCAGGGAAGCCCTCGAGCTCATCAAGAAGAACAACTACGACCTCATCATCTCGGACGCGAAGATGCCCTCCGGGAGCGGCTACGACCTGATCTCCATCGCCCGGAAGCAGGACAACTTCAAGGGGAAGATCATCCTCGTCACCGGGAACGCGGAGAGGCAGGGAGACGCGCAGAAGTTCGGCTACGACCTCCTCATCCAGAAGCCGCTCCAGTTCCAGGCCCTGGTCCAGACCGCGAAGGACCTCCTCTCACGATAGCTCGAGCACCACCGGACAGTGATCCGATCCCGTGATCTCGGGCAGGATCCGCGCGTCCTTCACCCGCGGCAGGAGGTCCGACGTGACGAAGAAGTAGTCGATCCGCCAGCCGATGTTCCGCGCCCGCGCGCCGGCGAAGTTGCTCCACCAGGTGTACGCACCGGTCGCCTGCGGGTTCCGGTGGCGGAAGACGTCCACGAAGCCTGAGCTTACGAACTTGTCCATCCACGCGCGCTCGTGCGGAAGGAAGCCCGTGGTCTTCTTGTTGGTCTTCGGGTTCGCGAGGTCGATCTCCGTGTGAGCGGTGTTGAAGTCGCCGGTGATGATGACGGGTTTCTTCCTCCGGAGTTCGGTCATCTTCTCCAGGACGTCGTCGCAGAACTCGAGCTTGAAGGGCACGCGCTTGTGGTCCCGCTGCCCGTTGGGGAAGTAGCAATTCAAGAGGAAGAAATCGGCCAGCTCGTGGATCAGAACCCGTCCTTCGGAGTCGAAGCAGGGCTTCTCCAGCAGTTTAGTGTCAAGCAGTTTCTGCCGACTAAAAGTTGCGACTCCGGAGTAGCCTTTCTTCTCTGCGGAACTATGAGAAATGGCATAGTCGGAGTTCGCGCAGAGTTCGACAGGGAACTGCTCAAACGATGCCTTGGTTTCCTGTAGGCATAGGATATCTGGTGATTCTTTAGCGAACCATTCAGGAAATCCTTTGGTGTACACAGAGCGTATCCCGTTGACGTTCCACGAAATCAACTTCATAAAATTTTTCCCAGTTAGTTCCGACCACAAAGACTGGTAAGATGAATAATCATTTTTTTTTGAATGGTGAATGACTTTCTATAAAAAATGACTATTATTTTCAATCTCGCCCCAACCCTGACGGAGACCACATGCGCTGCTTTAAGAATATCGCTCAACTTATTCGTACGAAGAGAATGAATCATCCGAAGGGTTACTCGCAGTCTGAGCTCTCTCACCTGCTCGGGTACAAGAACGGGCAGTTCATCTCCAACGTCGAGCGCGCACTCTGTAACATCCCCCTCAAGATGCTTCGGAAGGTTTCCGAAGTGCTGGACATTTCCGCGGAAGAACTCAAGGCTTCCATCCTGAAGGACCAGGAAGAGACCCTCAACAACTACCTCTACAACACCAAGCCGTCGAAGAAAGAAAAGGAAGCCCAGGCTTCCGCTTCGATCGCTCCTCAGTACTCCGCCACCGGCACCGACGGGATCTAGTAGGATCGCCTAGTTGGGAACGCCTAGTTGGGAACGCCTAGTTTAACCCTTTCATCCGAAGATAGTCCTCGTAGGATCCCACGGATTCCTCCGTGTCGTCCTTGTACTCTTCGAACGCTTCCTTCTGGGAATCCTTGAAGTGCGGATCTTCGATTTCCTCCGGTGAAACTTCGACGGTGGCCGCGGTGCTTGGGTCGAGGCCCCGGTTCCCGGAGTAGGTGACGTCGAGCCGGTAGCGTTCGGTCTTGCGCTTCTCGAGCGTCTCTCGCTGCCAGGGTTCGAGGTTGGCTTCGAACCGCCGGAGGTGCTCGATGCTGTCGAAGAAGTTCTTCTCGAGCCGGTAGAGCTGGCGCTCGTCCACGCGGTTGAAGTACTCGAAGTACTTTCTTCTGGTGATGAGGTGTTGCTCCAGGAGGTTGTCGTACTTCACGAGGACCTGGTTGGAGGTCAGCGGACGGCCGCTCGAGCGTCGACGACCGGAACGACTGCGACCGCCGCCTTCCTGGGAACCGCGACCCCGGGAGCCCTGGCCGCTACCTTGGCGAGGTCCGCCTTGGCGTGGCCCACCTTGCCGGGAACCCTGATCGCGGCCTCCCTGGCGTGAACCCTGGTTTCCACCTTGATCCCGCCGGCCCTGACCTTGTCCCTGCCCTTGAGCAGACTGGCCTTGACCCTGTCCGGACCCGCGGTTACCTCGGCTACGCCGGCGACGGTTTCCGCCTCCGCCCTGGCCACTTTGACTTGAATTATTCTGCGATTCGCTCACGGCGATCTCCTGGATGAACTCTTTTGAGTCTTAATACTATGCTTCACGCAAAGATTTTGTCTAGGTGGAGCGAATAAAACGTGAGAAAGGAAATCGTTTCTCCTATAATCTAGGCCATTTCAACATTTAGATGTGGAGGTTTTCGTGGCTAAGAATAGAGTTAAAGTTGCTGTCACAGGCGCCGCTGGCCAGATCGGCTACGCCCTGCTTTTCAGGATCGCTTCCGGACAGATGTTCGGCGCCGAAACGGAAGTCGAGCTCCAGCTCCTCGAGCTCGAAGCCGCGCTCCCCGCGCTCAAAGGTGTGGCCATGGAGCTCGAAGACTGCGCCTTCCCGATGCTCAAGAACATCGTCCTGACCTCCGACCTCAACACCGCCTTCAAAGACGCGAACTGGGTCATCTGCGTGGGATCCGTTCCGCGGAAAGAGGGGATGGAGCGAGCGGACCTCCTCAAGATCAACGGCGGGATCTTCACCGCTCAGGCGAAGGCCGTCGAGAAGAGCGCGGCCTCCGACGTCCGCGTCTTCGTGGTCGGGAACCCGTGCAACACCAACGCTTTGATCGCCATGAACAACGCCAAGGGCATCCCGGCTGACCGGTTCTTCGCCATGACCTCCCTCGATGAGAACCGCGCGAAGACCCAGCTCGCACAGAAAGCCGGCGTCGACGTGACGGCGATCAAGAACATGACCATCTGGGGGAACCACTCCGCGACTCAGTATCCGGACTTCTACAACACCAAGATCAACGGCAAGGCCGTGACCGACGTGATCAGTGATTCCGAGTGGCTCAAGGGGGACTTCATCAAGACGGTCCAGCAGAGAGGTGCTGCGATCATCAAGGCCCGGGGCGCGTCCTCCGCGGCTTCCGCTGCCAACGCCGTCGTCGACGGGATCCGCAACCTCGTGACCAACACCAACACCGGAGACACGTACTCCATGTGCCTCTCCTCTAACGGCGAGTACGGCGTGGACAAGGGCCTGATCTTCTCCTACCCGTGCCGGACCGAAGGCGGGAAAGTGAAAGTCGTCGAAGGGATCAAACATAATGATTTCGGTCAGGAAAAGTTCCGTCTGACCCTTGAAGAGCTTCGTGGCGAAAGAGACGCGGTTAAGTCTTTAGGCCTTATCTAATTCTAACAATATAGGGGGCCTGAAGTTTTAACGCTTTGGGCCCTTTTTCCTTGTCAATCACCTGATGTTTCCCTATAACAAAGTTTTAAATTCCTAATTTCCTTGAAGAGGCTTTTCCATGAGTAACATGCAGGAAACCATTAAGCTCTCGGGCTTCAATAACCTTACAAAAATCCTATCGTTCAACTTCTACGATTTTTGTATCGCCATGAACGAAAAGCAGAAGCAGGAATACATCAACTACATCCACACCAAGTACTGCGCGGCCAACATCCGGGACATCGCCCGGAACATCTGCAAGATCATCGAAGCGAACATCCTGAACGAGTCCATCCAGGACTACGATCCGGTCGGGGCGTCCACCATGACCCTCATGTCGGACATCAAGGGCGGGAAGTGGGAAGAGACGGCGGCCACCGCCACCGCGTCCGCCTCCGTGAAGATGCACCTGGATAAGTCCCACATCACCACGCACACGTACCCGGACGCCTCCGACCCGGAGGGGATCTGCACCTTCCGCCTCGACCTGGACGTCGCCACCTGCGGAGACATCATCCCGCTCAACGCCCTCAACTACATGTTCGAGGTCTTCGAGTGCGACGTGGTCTACATCGACTACGTGGTCCGCGGGTACACCCGGCTCGCGAACGGAAGCAAGATCTACAACGACCACTACTTCAACTCGATCCAGGACTTCATCAAGAAGGAAACGCTCGAGAAGTACCTCTACCGCCAGGACATCAACATCGCCCGAGACAACATCTGGCAGACCAAGCTCATGGTCAAGCCGATGGGCCCGGAGAACTACCTCCTAGACCCGAACGACAAGAACCACAAAGAGATCGACCACAAGATGAGTCTCCTCGACAAGGAGATGCGGGAAGTCTTCCACCTGAACTAGGTCGCCGCTCTCCTACTTGAAATCGGGACAGGTTCGATGCATGAACCGGACGAGCTCCTGGGTCGCCGCGCCCTTCCGGATCGCGCCGTGGGAGTTGCACTCCACCAGTTCCTCGATGAGGAGGTCGTTCCCGTCCAGGAAGGCAAGGTGGAACGTGCTGGACATCCCGCAGGTGCGGTTGACTTCCTTCACCACCTTCTCCCGGGAAGCCCCGTCGATCAGCGAGCGGAGGACCGGGACTTCGTAGTTCGCCGGTTCGACCCTCGTCGACGATTCGTCTCCCGTGGAAACCGTCACGCTCATGTGGTCGTCGAAGTACTCGCAGGTCTTGGCGTAGACCCGGGACTTCTGTGGCCCGGACAACACGTGGCTGTACGTCTTCCGGAGGAGGAGGTCATCCGCCGCGAGGGCGGAGAGGGAGAAGAGGGAGGCGGTGACTGCGGCGAAGCCCTTGGTGAACATGGGAGCTCCTTTTTGTTGTTTCCTTAAATCTAAAGGCGGGGTCCGGAGGCCGCATCTTAAAGAAGGCACAAGATTATTCCGCGGCGAAGCCCGAGCTTTTCCTTCCGGCGGTGATGCAGACGTTCCTCGGGGACACTTCTTCATCGAAGAGCTCCTGGACGGAGACTTCGTAACCCTGTTCCTCGAGGAAGATGGCCCGGTCGAGGAGGATGTAGAGCTCGAGGAGCCTCCCGAAGGCGTTGCGGACGATCCCCGAGCTGATCATCCTCCATAGGAGCTCCTGCCGGTCCGGATCCTGGTAGTACCGGTCCAGCTCCTCCTTGGTGTGCCCGGAGGCGAGGCCGAGGCGCTTGAGCTGCTCCAGGGCGTAGGTCCCGAAGGACTCGTCGTAGAGCTTGGGGGAAGAGTTGCCCAGGGGGACGATGCCCCGCCGGGAGTGGACGTCGTGGAGGAGGAAGTGGATGGCGTAGCGGTAGGCCTTCACCTTGGTCTTGAGGTCGAAGTCCTTCCCGTCGAGCTTCCGGTGCGCGCGGGACGCGAGGGTGAGGGCGTAGCGGCTCAAGGTGAGCGGAGAGTGCTCCCGGGCGAAGCTGGAGATGTTCTGGTTCTGCGGATCGAACTCGAGCTTATGGTAACAGCAGCCGAGGCTCATGATCCCCCGGACCATCCTGGCGGAGCTCAGGCGGATCTGGTCGACGGCGAGGCTGCCGCAGGTGTGCAGGCCCAGGGTCAATGAGTCGGGTGTGAGGAGGGCCTGGAAGTCCTCGCAGTGGCGGTCGACCTTGAGGTTCCGGTACTCCACCAGGTGGGTCGGGTCCTTCCTGTTCTTCCTGTTCCTCTCCGCACCGGTGAGCTGCATCCGCGGGTCCATGTCGACGGAGGTCACCGGCAGCTTGTACTGGTTCGAGAGCGTCTGGGCGAGGAGGCCAATGCCGCCCCCGATGTCGATGATCTTCCGGTGGTTCGCCCGGTGGTAGAACGCATTGACCGCCGGGGCGAGGTTCCTGATCTCGTGCTGCTTCTTCGGGATCATGTACAGGAAGGTGAACGAATCCTGCGGGAGCTCGGGGAGGTCCTCCGCCTTCGGGAGAGCACTCAGTTCCTCGAGCCGCCGGTGGAACTCCCGGAGCGCGGGCAGGTCGATGGCGGACCAGTCCTCCTTCTTCTCGATGCGGATCAGGGTCTCCTTGTCCGTCACCTTCGCCAGCGCGGCGATCCACTCCGGGGGGTAGCCGTCAAAGGTCTCCGGGTAGTTGAGCATGATTTCGTTTTGCCAGATTTTTTGGTATGGTCGGATGAACTCGGAAATTTCCAGGAACCGCTGACGAAGATTCATCAGCAAGGGATACCATAGCTTATGAACAAGATAAACACCGTAGCGATCTTCGGGATGGGGAAGTCGGGGAAGTCGGCCCTGCGGCTCGCCCTGCGGAAAGGGATGCGGGCCTTCTGCGTGAACAAGGGCGAGGTCTCGAAGTGGTACGCCGACGAGGGCCTGGCCCCGCTGATCGGGGTAGAATCCTGTTTTTCCGAAGAGGAGTTCGCCGGTCGGTTCAAGGACATGGACCTCATCGTCCTCTCCCCGGGGATCCCGACGACCCACCCGTGCCTCCGCGAAGCCCTGGCCCTGAAGGTCGACCTCGTCTCCGAGATCGAGTTCGCCTACCAGTTCACGAAACACGTCCCCGTCGTCGCCATCACCGGAACCAACGGGAAGACCACCACCACCACCATGATCGACGAGTGCCTGCGGCTGGCCGGGAAGCGGGTCTTCTGCGGCGGCAACATCGGCGTCCCGTACTGTGACCTGGCCCTCAGCGAGGAGGAGGTCGACTACGCCGTGATCGAGGTCTCGAGCTTCCAGCTGGAGACCATCCGGGAGTTTCATCCGCGGATCGGACTCATCCTGAACATCTTCCCGAACCACTCGGAGCGCTACGAGAAGGTGATCGACTACGCCCGGGCGAAGTTCCGCCTCCTCCGCAACATGGACGCGGGCGACGACCTGATCCTGGGAACGGAGAACGACTTCCTGTCGGAGATCGCGGACCATCCGGCGCGGAAGTCCTACTTCACCAAGGGGAAGCTCCCGGAGGACTTCCTCCGGCGGTTCGACTTCCGCAGGGCCCTCGTCAAGGGCGAGCATAACGAAGCCAACTTCTACGCCACCTACCGGGTGCTCGAACTCCTAAAGATCCCGGAGCTCCCGCAGGTCTTCCAGCGGTTCATCGATTCCTTCAAGGGCGTGGCCCACCGGCTGGAGTTCGTCCTCCGGCACGAGGGGCTTTCGATCTACAACGACGCCAAGTCCACCAACAGCCTTGCGACGATGACGGCGATAAAGGCGTTTAAAGACTCCCCGGAGCCCCTCTACCTCGTCCTCGGAGGGAAGCTCCGGAGCGAGGCCGACCGGCTCCTCCCGGACCTCCTGCCCTACCAGGGGAAGATCACGGAGATCTTCGTCATCGGAGAGGTGACCGAGCGGCTCTACGACGAGCTCGCGGGGCATTTTTCAGTGGTGAAGAGCGGGGAGCTCCGGAAGGTGTTCGAAGCGGCGAAGGAACGGAAGCTACAGGGGAATCTAGTTTTCTCCCCGGCCTTCCCGTCGTTCGATCAGTTCAAGAACTACGTCGATCGAGGAGAGAGGTTCAAGGCCTGGGCCCGGGAAGCGTTTAGTGGGCCCCGGTGATGTGCTCGGTGTAGCTCTGGTCGATCGACGCCGTCGTCCGGGCGTTGATGCTTTCCTGTCCCTTCGTTCCGAAGACCGATTCGAAGGAGATCTTTGCGAAGAAGACCATCATCAACACCATCACCAACGATCCCATTTTGAATGCCATAGAGATATCCTCGTGAACAATTAAACTTATTGTACCAAGGCCCCTATCGGCATAAAAAATCAGATCTTTAGCGAAATTAGTTTTTTCTTATTGAGAACTTTTTGCCACGTTCTTGAGGCGGTCGTTCAGCAGGCGGACGTCCGACTGGTTTTGGTAGAGTCCGAAGCCGAAGCGCAGGCGGGCTCCCCGCCGGTCGACGAGGACCCGGGCCTCTCTTAGCTTCTCCAGGCAGGCTTGCGCGGCCTCCGGGGTCGGTGCCTCGAAGGTGAGGAAGTGCCCGTGCCAGCTCAGATCCCGATCGAACAGGGGGGTGAGCTTCCAGCTCCGGGTGAAGCTCTCCGGGAGGTTTCCGAGGAACTCCAACTGGTTCCGCCGGATGGTTTGGTGGATCTGCGGGACTCCGAGGTTCAGCTTCCTAAACTGATCCCAGACGGCGTTGAAGCGGTAGAGCCCGCTGGGATCCTGGGTGGCACCCATGAAGGCCATCGCGTCGGGGGCGTAGCTCACTTCGAAGCTTGAGGGATTCGAGAGGCTATTGTGTTCCGCGTACCAGCCGGTGTAGACGGGCCGCCAGTTCCCCTTCGGGACGACCATGAACCCGGTGCCCTCGCCGGCCTGGGCGTACTTGTAGCCACCCCCGAGGTAGAAGACCTTTCCTTCCAGGAGGGAGAGGTCGGAAGGGAGAGCCGCGAAGCCGTGGTAGCCGTCGACCACCATCAGGGTCTCCGGGTGGGCAGCGGTCTTGAGGTCGAGGAGCTCCTGGTCCGTGAGGGCCAGGCCAGAGTCGTAGAACACCTGGCTGATGAAGAAGAGGTCATACTTCGTGGCGAGCCGGTCCTTGAGCTGCGCCAGGACCTGCTGCCGGCCCGTGAGGAAACCGCTCGTGTCGACGGTGTCGACGGCCACGGCCGGGAGCTCCTTGAGTCGCTTGATCTGCCGGGACCAGGAGTGGAACTCGCTGGAAGTTGTCAGGATCCGGAGCCCCGGGGACCCGACGAAGAGGGAGAGGAGCCGGCTGGTGAGCTCGTGGGTGTTGGGGGCGAAGACGACCTGCTTCGGGTCCGTGAGGGCCAGCATGCGGGCGACGTGCTGCTGGGCCTTCGGGATGACCTCCGAGAAGATCTTCTCCCACTTCTGATCGCTCAGGAGGGCGCAGTCGTCCCAGTACTGGAGCTGGGCTTCCCGGCTCACGTCGGGCCAGAAGTGGTGGGAGTGGGCGGAGAAGTGGAGGACGTCTCCATGGCCCGAGAGGAATCTCGAGTAGAGGGACTTAAGCTCGAAGAGAGTCATAGACGATGTCCAATTGCTCCACCACTTCCGGCGGAATCTTCGGGGTGGCTGATTTCGGGATGAGGAAGGTCGCGAGGTTGAAGAAATCAAGGAAGGCGCGGTTCCGGTCGGTAGTGGACTTCAGGTACTCGTGGCCCGAGGATCCACCGGTCCCGATCTTCGTCCCGAGGATCCGTTGCACCATGATGGCGTGCCGGTAGCGCCAGGTGGTGAACTTCTCGTCCACCTCGACGAGGGAGTTCAGGATCCGGAACGGCATCTGGAGGGCCGGGTAGTCCCGGTAGAGGTAGATGAAGACCGCGGAGAGCATGGCTTTCTGCGAGAGGCGAACCTTCCCCTCGGCTTTCCACTGGTCGAAGAGCCGGGCGTCCAGGAGGACCCGGAAGGTGTCCCGCGTGGCTTCGAGGTTCTTGAGCTCGAGGCCCTTGAGCTTCTCGTCGAGGCTCGGGTTGCTCCGGATGATCTCCTCGTCGTGCGTGAGCATCCTGTCGACGGCGACGGAGTACTCACCCCAGAAGTCCCAGTCCTGGAACTGGCTGAAGGGCATCCGCGAGAGCCACTCCTCGACCAGCTCGAAGATGCTGACCTTGGCCTCCACGGCCTCGAGCTTCTTGTGGTCCTCCGGCTTGAGCCGGGACTTGAAGAACTGCTTTTCGACCTCCATCCGGTGGTGGGCCTTGATCCCGAGGGTCGCCTCGACCAGGCGGAACTGCAGGCTCTGGAAGCCCGAAGCCGGGACGAGGAAGTCTCTGAACTCCATGAAGTCCAGGGAGGTCATGGTCTCCATCACCTGGATCTGGTCGATGAGGATCTGCTGGATGGCGGTGACCCGTTCGACCCGGGAGTTGATCACGGAGAGGTCGGTGGACGGGATGTACGGTTTCTGCATGATCGCCCGTACGGAATCGAGCTCGTGGAGGATCTGCTTGAACCAGAGTTCGTAGGTCTGGTGGATGATGATGAAGAGAGTCTCGTCGTGGGCTTCGTCACCGTACTTTGCACTTTCGGTGACTTGAGCTTCCAGGATCTTCGGAAGTTGCAGGTAGTCACCGTAGTAGACGGGTTTTGGTATCTTCATAAAAACCTTCCCAAGTATCGAAGAGGGGGTTATTTTATAGTCACGAGGTCATTGTATGAATAAATCTTTCACTCTATCAAATCAAACCATCAAATCTAACATCGCCAAGCTCAAAAAAGTCATGACCGAGCGTGGCCTTGATGGCATGTACATCTCGAGCTTCGATCCCTTCCTGAACGAATACGTTCCGCTCCAGGATAACCACCGCTTCTACGTCACCGGGTTCACCGGTTCCATGGCCGAGGTCCTCGTCCCGGCGAACGGTCGGGTGCGCTTGTACGTCGACGGCCGCTACCACGAGCAGGCGGACCTCGAGGTCGACGCCACCGAGGTCGAGGTGATGAAGATCGGCGGAGACTCCTCCACCACCGAAGAGCTGGTGCGGGACGTGAAGAAGCTCGGGATCAAGAAGCTCGGCTACGAAGCCGACCGGACCGCCCTCGGCTACCTGAAGCGCCTGAGCGCTTCGGCCCACGAAACCGTCGGGCTCGAGCCGGGGGAGCTCGCGAAGGCCATCGACTTCGAACCCCTCTCCGCGCTGAAGGAGATCCAGCTCGTTCCGCGCGAATGGCGGGGCCGGGACACGCTGGAGAAAACCAGATCGATCTTCGCCCACGAGAAGCAGGCGATGTACCTCACGGCCCTGGACTCGATCGCCTGGGTCACCAACTGCCGCGGCTTCCACCTGCCGTTCCTCAGTAGCTTCTACGCCAAGGCGCTGGTGACCAAGGAAAAGGTCTACGTCTTCGTCACGCCGGAGACGCCGGTGGGGGCCAAGGCGAAGAAGGAGACGGGCGTCGAGTTCGTGACCCTTCCGTTCAAGGACCTTCCGCGGGAGCTGGACCGGCTCCAGAACGCGCTCCATCTGAACGAGGTGTGGTTCGATCCGCAGATGATCAACTCCTCGGACTTCGCCATGCTGGTGAAGATCTTCGGCACGGACCTCCTGAAGGAGAAGGCCGGCGGCTTCTTCGAGTACCAGTCCATCAAGGAGCCGGTGGAGCTCAAGCAGATGGAGGCGTCCTTCCGGAAGGCCGACAAGGCCATCTTCAACACCATCAAGTGGGTCAAGGATTCGGTGAAGGCCGGCAAGCGGGTCACCGAGCTGGACCTCTACCACGAGACCACGAAGAAGTACCACGAGCAGGGAGCGGTGGAGCAGAGCTTTAACACCATCGCCGGCGTGGGGCCCAACGGCTCCATCATCCACTACGGCACCCCCTCCGACGAGGTGGTCATCAAGGACACGGACATGATCCTCCTCGACTCGGGCGGCTACTTCGAGGGCGGCTGGGCCACGGACACCACCCGGACCTTCTTCGCCGATTCGACGAAGAAGCCGCACCCGAAGATGGTCGAGATGTACACGCTGACCCTCAAGGGCCTCCTCGCGTGCCAGACGGCCGTCTTCCCGGAGGGAACCAAGGGCATGGTGCTCGACGGCCTCGCGAGGACTCCGATGCGGAAGAAGGGCTTCGACTACAACCACGGCACGGGCCACGGGGTCGGGATCCACGTCCACGAACCGGGGGTGCGGATCTCCAGCGTCTCCACCGTCCCCATGAAAGCGGGCCAGGCCGTCTCCATCGAGCCCGGGATCTACGTGCCGGGCTTCGGGGGCGTGCGCCTGGAGAACATCGTCTACACGGAGAAGCACCCGGAGTACCCGGGCATGCTTCGGTTCGTCCCCTTCGTCTACATCGGCTTCGACCCGGCCCTCATCGACGCGAACCTCCTCAACAGCGAAGAGAAGGCGATCCTCGAGGAGTACGAAGCGGAGTGCTCACGCCGGGGTACGAGCCTTCGCGCGATTAAGTAAGCGCCGGAGCTCGATCAGCAGCACGAAGAGCCCGAGCGTGAGGGCCATCTGCAGGAAGGGCGGGCCGCCGCCGCGGGGCTGCTCCACCGTCGCGAAGAGGCCGCAGGCATCCAGGGTCACCGGGTAGAGGAAGCTCACCCCGTCGATGTCATCCTGCGAGAGGTTCCTCCGGAGCTTCACGGTCTTGTAGTACATCAGGGCCTCGGAGCCCTTGGCGTGGCCCAGGCCAATGGCGTGGCCCAGTTCGTGGGCGAGGACCGCGATCTTGTCACTCCGGGAGAGGTTGGCGAAGTTCGTCGGCGGACTGCTGTCGTTGTTCAGGAGGATGACCGCGCCGGCGATCTTCTTGCCGGAGAACTTATTGGGGATGGTCACCGCCAGGACCCCGGCGCCCCCGAAGTTCGCGTCCAGGTCGTTGCAGGCGATGACGATGTCGTTCACCGGCGGGATGAGGTTCCCCGCCCCCTGAGCGGCGGCGATGCAGGCGTCGTCCGTTGCCGAGCAGAGCCGGCCGGTGCTGATGTTCGACGTCGCGGAGGAGAAGCCCGCGGGCTTCAGGCGGAGGCTCGAGGTCGCGACCGTGTTCCAGTAGGACGCCGTCGCCTCCTTCACCAGGTCCTCGAGCTCGTAGATGGTGACCCCCGCGTTCGAGCAGGTCGTCTGGACGTCGACGTAGACGTTGACCTTGCTGTCCTTGAAGGAGGCGCCGAAGTTGTTGTTCAGGGTGAACGCCTGAGCGGTGGAGGTGAGAAGGGAGAGGAGAAGAAGGAGTTTCATGGTACCTCACTGGCCCCAGTAGTAGGTGACGAAGAGCGTGTATGAGAGGCTCCGGCGCCCTTCCTTGAAGAGTGACTAGGTGTAGGTCTGGAACCGGAAGGAAAAGTCCTCGTAGAGAGCCTCCGCTCCCAGGTCGACGGTGTTGTTCAGGCTGGAGCGGTTCTCCTCCGGGTAGTAGAAGGTGGAGGTGGTGTTACCGTTCTCGAGCTCGGTGCTCCCTCCGCGGCCATGCTGGTTGAGCCACATGAGGCTCGTCCCCGCGCGCAGCCGGAGCCAGGGGAGGACGTCGTACCCGAGGTCGCTCCGGAGCATGAAGATGTTCTTCACGATCCGCGACTCCCCGGAGAACTGCGGGAGGACCCAGTTGAGCTCCGGGAGGAAGAGGAGCCCGAGGTCCCAGGGGCGCCAGGGGATGAGGAGGCCGGCTCCGATGGTGGGAGCGAAGTCGAACTTCCGCTTTCCTCCCGAGGCATCGGACTGGACGGCGTTGAAGTTCTCCGTGTGCGGCCCGACGTTGAAGGAGATCGCTTCGATGGTCTTCGTGCTCTTCGCTCGCGCCATAGCAGAAGCGCAGCAAAGGAGGAAGATTGCCAGGGAAGGGAGGATTTTATTCATCTATTAAAACTACCAAATTTCCGTCCGTCTCGCTATCATAGAGCGAGGTTTTAATACTGGAGGAATTTGATGTTCGAAGATTTTACGGTCCCCGCGGAACTCGTCCCCGATGATCCGCGCTTCGGCGTGGGCCCTTCGCTCGTTCCTAGAGAAGCCGTTGAAAACCTTTTGAAAACCGGGAGCAAGCTCCTCGGAACCAGCCACCGGAAGGACGCCGTCCGGAAGCTCGTGAAGGAGCT
>SXUH01000337.1 GCA_005791855.1 Bdellovibrionales bacterium | reverse complement strand
CCTCCTCATCGTCCTCCTCGCGGCCTGCTCCTCTAAGAAAGGTCCGCTGGAAAACCAAACCCTGGAGGGCCACAAGGAACTGTACTCGGAGCCGAACGCTCCGCAAGCCCGGGAGGAGAAGGGCGAGAAGAAGATCGTCATCGCCGCCACCAACGACGTCCAGGGGAACTACCGGGCCCGGAGCTTCACTTTCGAGGACGAGGAGAACGACGCCCCCCAGACGATCTCCATCGGAGGCATGGCCGCCGCCGCCCCCTACTTCAAGATCCTCCGGGAGCAGTACAGGAACGTGGTGCTCGTCGACGCCGGAGACATCTTCTCGAGCCTGAGCCCGGTATACACCCGGAAGTTCTACGAGAAGCTCGGATACGACGCCCTCACCGTCGGGACCGGGGACTTCAACGTGAAGCTGCCCGCGGACGTGGGCTCCAGCGCGGAGCTCTTCAGGACCTTCGCCGCCAAGAGCGACGTCCCCCTGATCCTGAGCAACCTCTACGAACTCAAGACGGGCCGCGTGGTCGAGTGGGAAGGGACCAAGCCCTACCTCATCAAAGAGGTCAACGGCACGAAGGTCGGGATCCTCGGGATCATCCCCAACGACATCGTCACCCAGACGCCGGTGAACAGCCGCGTGGGCTTCTACGTGGAGAACATGCTCCAGTCCACCCTCCGCTACTCCCGCCTCATGCGCTCCCTCGGGGCCGAGGTGATCGTGGTCCTCACGCACCAGGGCCTGGACTGCACCAGCGAGCTCGCCGAGGAGGCCAAGCTCCCGGAGCAGAAGGTGAACTTCGAGCCCCGGCGCGACGGCGTTTGCAATCTGCGGAACCCGCTGGGCGAGTACCTCGAGCGCCTCCCGCCGCAGCTGGTGGACGTCGTCATCGGCGGCCGGAACAATAAGAAGATGGCGAACTTCGTGAACGGGACCCTCGTCCTGAGCTCCTACGAGGAGGGCCTCGGCTTCAGCTACGTCGAGTTCACCATCGACGGCAAGAGCAAGAAGATCAACCCGGAGAAGACGGTGGTCCACCAGCCGGTGTTCTTCTGCCACGAGTTCTTCAAGGAGACCAACGACTGCTTCTTCGAAGACAGGTCGGTGGACCACAAGGACCGGGTCCGGGCGCGCTTCCTCGGGAAGGACGTCGTGATCAAGCCGGAGCTCGAGAAGAAGATCCCGGAGCTCAAGCTCGGGGCCGCGGCGCTGGTGAAGGATCCGCAGGAAGTGATCCGGAGCCTCGTGAGCTACGACGCCGACATCTCCTACCTCCCCCGCACCCGGGGAGAGGCGCAGCTCACGGTGCTGAACGTGAAGGGAAGCACGCTGGCCCGGACCCTCGAGCAGGACTACAACCAGTCCCGGAAGACCGACTGGTACCCGGCCCCCTTCCTCCAGAAGGGCGAGCGCCTGAAGCTCCTCATCTCCGGCAGGCCCCTCGAGGGCGAGAAGGTCTACCGGGTCCTCACGGACCTGGACGCCGTTCAACGGAACCCGGTCCTCGTGGACGTCATGGCCCGGATGGACGGGAGGACGCTCGCGAAGGATTCCTGGAACTCGTACCTGCTCCGGACCGACGAGGTCCACACGGGCACGGCCGCGCCGGAGCGCTAGCTAGCGGCAGTAGGCCTTGTTCCCGTCGCACTCCACGCTGAGGCCCGGAGCGCAGTAGGCGAAGCTGCTGTCGATCCGGCACTCGAACTTCTTCCGCACCTTCTGGTAGCGCATCCCCCTCCGGCACGCGGGTTCGCCCTTCTTCCCGCACTGCTGGACCCCGCAGTACTTCGGCCCTTCGGCACAGCCGTTCGGGACTTCGTACCAGCCCGAAGGACACTGCGAACACGTCGAGGGCTTCTGCTCCGTGCACTCGTCGCTCACGTCGTGGCAGAGGACGGCCTTCCCGCCCTCCTCCGGCTTCGGAGCTTCGACGCCACTCCTCCCCGGCGCGAGCATGATGATGCCGGGTTCCTTGTAGCGGGCCGACGACATGAAGAGGGCCGGCTCTCCCTTCGAGACCTTCTTCTGGAAGACGACGTTCCACTTCTCGACCTTCCGATCCAGTCGGGTCAGGGTCACGGTGAGCTCGGTCTCCGTCACCGCAAACCGGAGGGCCTTGACGTCCCTGATCTCCTGGTCCCCGGGGGTGAAGATGAAGTCCTCGCAGCTCCGGGACTCCGGGACGGTCTTGAGCTTGAGGATCCCCGCCTCCTCCCCCGGCACCTTGTAGAGCACGCAGTCCTTGGAGAGGTTCAGGTCCCGGTCGAAGAAGGCCACGGAGAAGAGGCTCTGCCAGGAGTTCACCGGCTTGGAGATGACGTCGTCGTTCTGGTAGAACTCGTGCCGGACCTTCACCTCGAAGACCTGGGACCAGTTCCTCGGCGTTCCGGCGAAGCCCGCGACGGTGGAGAGGAGAAGGAGGAGCGTGATCATTGAGACACTTCCTCGTAGCAGCGGAACGCGACCGGCCTGTCCTTCTCCTGCTTCCCGTCCCAGCTCGCGAGGACCCCGAGCTCGTGCTCCGGGGCCGCCGGCGGGAGGTACTTCGAGGACGGCTTGAGGTTCTTCGTCGGCTCGATGGTGTTCACGAGCGACTCCGGGTAGAAGCCGAGGGCGTAGTGGAACCCCATCCAGGTGGCGGAGTCGGTGCTGAAGTACTTCTCCTTGCACCCCTTCACCTGGGCGATCTGGCAGTCGAGCGGAGTGAGCTGGTAGTCGGCGTTGATCCGGGCCATGCCGAGGAAGGTCTTGCTCAGGTCCCGCTG
>SXUH01000336.1 GCA_005791855.1 Bdellovibrionales bacterium | reverse complement strand
CGGTCTCCGATGACCCGAACGTCCTCCTCGGGACCCCCTGCTGTCCGGGGATCGTGGAAGGAGTCATCCGCGTGGTGAGGGAAGCCAAGGACGCGGAGAACCTCCGAGGAGAGATCATGGTCTCCGAGCGAACCGACCCGGGCTGGGTCCCGCTCTTCCCTTCCACCAGCGGGCTCCTCATCGAACGCGGGAGCCTCCTCTCCCACTCGGCGGTGGTGGCGCGGGAACTCGGGATCCCCACCATCGTGGGCGTGCACGGAGGCCTCATGAAGAGACTGAAGACGGGGATGCGAGTCAGGATGGACGCCGGGAAAGGCGAGATCAGGATCCTCGAGTAGATGGGAACCTTCAAGGCCGTCGCCATTCTCCAAACCGATGCGGCCCTGGTCGACGAGTTCGTCGCCTTCGCCCAGAAGGTCCGCGCTCCCGACTACAGGGTCGGCGTCGCTGCTCCCGAGCAGACCCGCAGACTCCTGGCCTGGGGCTTCGCCCACGGCTCGACCTTCTGGCTCGTGCGCAACTCCCGGGACGAGGCCCTCCTCCGGCTAAGCCTGCGGGTCACCCCCGCGGACCCGGCCGTCGCCACCGTCGGCTTCTTCGAAGCCGACCTCGCCCACGCGGACCTCTCCGCGGCGGTCGACTTCCTGAAGGACTTCCTCGGCTTCTGGGGCCGGAAGGAAGGGGTCCGGAAGCTCGTGGGCCCGGTGGACATCAACACCTGGTTCAACTACCGCTTCTCCGTGCCGGGGAAGAAGTTCTTCCCGCGCTACAAGTGGGAACCCACCACGCCGCCGGAGTACATCGACGCCTTCCGGAAGCTCGGCTTCTCGGACTTCGCCTACTACCGCACGGTCTTCTTCCCGCACCTGCGCCTCGGCTCCTTCTGCCTCGGGACGGGGGCCATGAAGCGCTCCTACAGGAACGTCCTGGCCCGCGGGTTCACCATGAGGCCCTTCGACGCCGAGAGGTTCCTGAGCCACGAGGTGCCGGCCTGCTACGAGATCAGCCAGGAGGTCTTCAAGGACGCCCTCCTCTTCGAACCCATCGACCTCGAGACCTTCCGGGGCCTCTACGCCGTCGCCCTCCGGGCCTACGACTTCACGCCGTCGAGCCTCCTCGTCTCGCCGGAGGGGGAGATCGCGGGCTTCATCTTCGCCTTCTACGACGGGGACTTCCTGGTGATCAAGTCCATCGCCGTGACGCCGAAGTACCAGGGGCAGAACCTCTCCTCGGGCCTCATCTACAACGCCGTCAAGCAGTCCTTCCGGCTTGGCAAGAAGGGAACCATCTCGGCGCTGGTGCGCTCGGGGATCGCGAGCGAAGGGATCGAGAAGAACGCAAGCAAGACCACCTGGCTAACCTGGAAACATAACTACCTACTGCTGAACAAGGATGTCGGAAATGAGTAAGTACTTCGTGGGCCTCAACTACAGCCTCGCAAACGAGGACACCACCGTCGAGTACGACCTCCTGCCGCGGGGCCTCTCCTCGGTCTTCTCCGTGTGCGGCTCCGGGAGCCGGGTCATCCCCCTCCTGGCGAAGGATCCGAAGGAGCTCCACATCGTCGACCTCTCGGAGACCCAGCTCAAGCTCTTCCGCCTGCGCTACCACGCCATCAAGCACCTCAACTACCAGGACTACCTCTACCTCCTGGGCTACCTCAAGCTCTCCCAGCGGGGCTACACCCGCGCCGACCTCCTGGGGAAGATCCACCTCTCCCCGGAGGACCTCGCCCACTGGAAGGAGACCGAGGCCTTCTGGATCCACGACGGCTTCATCTACCTCGGGAAGTGGGAGCGCCACTTCATGAACCTCGGGCGGTTCTTCGTCTGGCTGACCTTCAGCGACCTGGCCACCGTGTTCAACTCCCAGACCATGCAGGAGCAGCGCCACTACCTCTACAAGTGGAAGCCCCGGCTCTTCCGGCTCTACACGCGGATCGTGATGAACGAGTGGGTGGCCAACAAGCTCCTCTACAAAGGGTCCTTCGCCGGCGGCGCCGAGCTCCGGACCTCGGAGCTCACCGCGGCCCAGTTCGTCGCCCGGGAGTTCGACGACCTCTTCCAGAACACCCTCGTGCGCCAGAACTACTTCCTCTCCATGATCTTCGAGAACTCCCTCTCCCGGCCCGAGAGCTTCCCCATCGAATGCCGGGAGGACGTCTACCAGGCGGTGAAGCACTCGCAGACGGCGATCACCTTCCACAAGGGCAACCTCCTCGAGCTCCTGAAGCAGAAGCCCCACGACTTCTACTCCCTCTCCGACACCTTCTCCTACATGCGGGACGACGAGGTCGGCGGGTTCATCTCGGGCCTCCCGCCCGGGATCAGGACGGGCGCCCTCATCGTCATCCGGACCTTCATGCGCAAGCCGACCTTCTCCATCGACCTCCCGTGGACGACGGACCCGCGGCAGAACGAGGCGCTCGCGAAGAAGGACTGCACCCGCATGTACGACTTCACGGTGATCCGGAAGACCTAGGACTTGAGCGGGAGGAGCTCCGGGGACTCGAGGTCCTGGAGGAGGTCCGGCAGCTCGGAGAAGAGGATCGGCACCCCCGCCTCCTGGATGGGGTGGCACCACAGGTCCAGGCGGTTCGATCCCTCCAGCCCCAGGAGGTGGAGCCGGACGATGTCCAGGAGGAGCGGCTCCGGGGAGTCGATCCCGAGCTTCTTCGCCTCCTCGCTTCGCAGGGGGAGGAAGAAGCCGAAGCGGTAGATGGATTCGAACAGGTGCCGGAGCATGCAGTAGTACTTCGGCATGTCCCGGAGCTCCGCCATGGCGTCCACGCAGATCGTCCGGAGGCTCTTCGCGTTCCGGTTCCGGACGGCGATCTCGAGCCTCGTCTTGTAGAACTTCCAGTTCACCTCCCGGAAGCGGTCGGTGACCGCGACGGGCTCTCCGAAGTCCGGGACCCGCTGCATGCTCATGAGCTCGTGGCAGAGGAGGTCCATCCCCTGCCGCTGGAACCGCCGCGCCTTGAGGTCGAAGACCGTGGCCGGGGCGAGGGTGAGCACTTCGGAGGCGATGAGGGTGGTGAAGATGCGATCGGACTGGCCTTCGGTGAGCCCGCGGTAGAGCTTCTTCCTCTGGGTGTTGAGGACGATGGACTCCTGGACGTGCTCGCGGAAGCAGTTGGTGGAGTAGGATTTGATGTAGCTCTGGTACATCCTAGCGCCTCAGTGGGAACCGGCTGTAGCGGCCGGTCGGGTCGGCGTTCAGGGCACTCCGGTAGGAGTTCAGGGAGCGGCCGATGAAGCTGTTCGGGTTCTTCAGGAGGTACTCGTCCATCTTCTTGAAGAACGTGATCCCCAGACCGATGGAGACGGCCACGAGGAGCATGTATTCGACGGAGGTCTGTCCGAGGACTTTCCAGGAACGGGGGAGGTTCATAGGCCAATTATAACCTAGTTCCCTTCGATCCCGTAACAGAGTGCTAATTGCCCCAGGGAGTGGTAGCGGAAGGGGCCCCAGTATTCGAAGCCTTGAACCGGCCGTTCCGAGTCGGCTATTTCCAGCGGGAGGCGGGTGAGGACCGGGGCCTCCGACCGCCTGCCAGTTTTCAGAGGACGCAGGTCCAGGGTCACGCTGGTGGACTTCCCGAGGACCGCCGAGCCCTTCTCGAAGGGGACGAGCCGGGAGTCGCTGTCGAAGGCTTCGAGCAGGGGCCGGTCGTAGAAGCTGGGCTTGGACCCCGGGAGCTCCGGGTAGGGCCAGTGGTAGTAGGAGACGTCCTTCCCCCGCGCCAGCACCCGGAACGGGCGCTCGGAGCCGAGCTTTTCCTTCTCGGAGATGAAGGTCAGGGAGGTGGGAGGAAAGGGCGCGGAGAAGCGCCTCACCGGGGCCATCTGGGTCTTCCGGTAGACGGGGTACGGAGACCGGATCCCGAAGGGAACCTCCAGCGGGAGGTGGGAGAAGAAGAGGACCCGGTCCGCCGAGATCACGCCCTCGAAGCTCTCGAGGAGGAGGTTCTCGAACCGGTGGTCGTGGAGCTGCCAGTACTGCACCGAACTCTCTTTGTAGTCCCCTCCCAGCTGGACCAACCGGTGCTTGAGCTGGGTGGTGAGGAAGAAGTCCTGGAGCCGGTAGATGGGAGAGAGCAGGCGGAAGAAGTAGAACGGGATCTCCTCCGGGGCGAGCCGGGTCTTGAGCTTCTCCTCGGCGCAGAGGCCCAGGAGGTGCAACAGGCCCGCGTACTTCAGGTCCTTGGACTGGGAGTACTCGCGGTTGAGGAGCTCGCCGAAGCGGGCGTAGATGGTCTTGAGCCACTTCGGGCCCTGGAGGTCGAAGCGCAGCCCCTTGGAGCGCAGGCTCAGCTCGAAGTTCGAGGCTTCGTAGCGGGTGAGCTCTCCGTAGAAGTGCCGCTCGAACCCTTCCTCGTCTTCGAGGAAGACCTGGTCGAGGTCGCTCTCGTCGAGGAGCTCGGGGAACTTCCGCAGGATTTCCTTGAGGTTGGTGAGGGGCCTCTTCCCGAGAACGAGGCGCTTGCCGGTGGTGACGAACTGGAGCTCGGCGGGAAGCAGGAACTGCCGCAGGTCCGTGAGCTCGGTGATGTCGAAGCGCTTGCCCAGGCGGACGAGGGCCAGGATCTCGAGCTCGGAGAGGAAGTTCGAGTGGTAGCTCTCGGCGAGGAAGCGCTCGTCGTTGATGAGGAGCGTGCTCCGCTTCCGGTGCAGGGAGATGATCCCGCGCACGAGGGAGAGGAGGTTCAGGCCGATGATGATTTCCTGGTACCGGTTCTTTAGCATGGGACTATCTTATCCCGAAACGACGGGTAGCGCCTAAAAACTTCTTCCAACTTCTCCCGCGACGAGGCCCCGGGCTCCGGGGCCATGAGCCAGTGCCCGAAGGCTTCCGGAGTGTTTACCTCGGTCATCGCCCGGTGCTCCCGGGCGAGGTCGAACTCGGTGGACCGGAAGTGCTTCGGGCCACAGGCGATGCGGTCGCTACCGGAGACCAGGGGCTCGAGCACCGAGTGGATGCTGGTCTCGAAGCCACCCCCGACGTAGGCGAAGCCGAAGTCCGAGTAGAGTTCGCAGAGGACACCCTTCTTATTCACGAGGATGGTCGGGTCCGGTGCGAGGACAGTGGCTTCGGCCCCGACCTCGACGAAGCTCCCCCGCCGCTGCCCGAGGGTGGCCCGCACTCTCCGGAGGACGTCCTCGGAGAGCTTGTGCGGGATTACCAGGATGAGGAAGTCCTCCGGAAGTCCCTGGAGGAGGAAGAGGTCCGAGGGCCAGATGTTTCCGAACAGGAGGCGCTTGCTCCGCGGGTACGTCGAGAAGAGGTCCCGGAGGGCCGGGTACTGGGGAAGATTCCTCTGGAAGTTCTCCTCTTTCCGGAGAAGCCGGCGCCGGATCTGCTCGATCCGGAAGTCGTAGGTCTCCCCCGGATGGCCCAGCCGTTCCCCGAGCCTCGCGTCTTCGGAAGACGCGTAGATGATCTTCTGGGCGGCCCCGAGGAAGAGCCGTTTGTAGGTAGACGGGCCGCGGTTCTTCGTGCGCTCCTTCTTGAAGCTCACCCAGATGAGGTGGAGCGAGTTCCCCGCCCGCAGAGACCAGAGGAGGAGTTCGGGGAAGAAATCGTACCGCACCATCACGAGCGTCTTCGAACTCACCCAGCGCCGGAAGGAGCGGGCCCCGGTCAGGTCCAGAAATGGATAGCGCAGGTACCGCAGCTGCCGAGGGTACTTCGCTCCGAGCTCCTCGATCCCCTTCTCCACGCTCGGAGAGAAGAACACGAGTTCAACCCTCTTCCCGGCGAGGAGGGCGTCGGTCACGAGGCTCGCCGACTGCTGGTACTCCCCTTCGCTGGAGAACTCGAAGCAAAGGTCCGCCACGGTCCCTTCTTCCCGGAAGGACCGGGAGAGTGGGTCGCGGCGGTTCTTCCGCTCGAACTCGATCCGCTGGCGCACGGGCTTCGCGGGATAGAGGATGAACGAAAGGAGTTTCACCAGAGGAACGTAGACCAGCCAGAACCCGAGGGAGACGGCCCCCCTCATGCGCCTTCCAGGATTCGGAGGGCGGCGTCTTTGACCTCAGGAACGCTGACGAGTTCCATGCAGTAGTGCCGGTCCCGGTAGCAGGTAGACTTCCCGGTGGTCGAGCACGGCTTGCACCAGAGGTCCTTCGAGAGGTAGACGGAGCGCTCTCCGTGCGGAGCGAACCCGAAGGCCGGATCCGTGGGGCCGAAGATCGTCACGCACGGAACGCCGTAGGCTTCGGAGATGTGGTTCATGCCGGAGTCGTTCCCGATGCAGAGGAGGGCCCCGGAGAGGACGCTCATGCTCTGGGCGAGGGTGGTCTTCCCCTGGAGGTTCAGGAGCCGCTCCGACTGGATCTCGCCGAAGGCTTCGCAGAACTTGTCATCTGGCCCCGCCAGCACGACGACGTGGTGGCCCGTGGCCTCGAGGAGTTCCCGGGCGAGCTTCACGAAAGAAGTAACGGGCCAGCGCTTGTAGAGGAACGACGCTGAGGGAGCGAGGACGATGTACGGACCCGGGAGCGGGAAGGCCTGTGGCTTCGGGAGCGAGGTGAGCTCCCGGTTGGGCCCCTTCCGGTAATCCTCCGTCCGTCGCCGGGCGATGGTGTCGCCGAAGATGGTCTCGAGGTCCTTCAGGATCCGTTCCACCTGCGGTTCCATGCCGAGGGACCGGTGCCGGAAGAGCTTCCGGAAGGTCACGCTCTTCACCTTCGTCAGGAGGAAGCGTTCGATCCGCCGCTTGTCCACCGTGAGGGCCGGCACGCGCCAGAAGAAAGTCCGCAGCCGGAGAGAACGGAGGGTGGCGTGGAGGTCGATGATGAGGTCGAAGCGTTCGAACTTGTGCATCTTCCGGAGCTTCGTGAGGAAGCCGTCGAACCCCTCCTCCCCTCTGCGGTCGAAGCTGATCACGTTGTCGATCCCGGGGTGAGAGGTCAGGAGGGAGGCGAACTCCCTGGAGGTCGCGAAGCTCAGCTTGAGCTCGGCTCCGAAGAGGGACCGGAGCCAGTTAACGGTCGCTGTCTGGAGGACCACGTCCCCCATGCTGGAGAAGCGGACGAGTAGGATGTGCATGGGATGATTATAGCTACGGGGTCATGATGAGGAAAGGCTGATTTTCCTCTCTATGTTTTTTCATCGCCTGGTTGTTGTAATTCTGACGGAAACTCTCGTAGCGCGCCCACTGGGTCTTCCCGTAGAGGTCTTCCATGTCCTGGTACATCTTCTCCTCGAGGTTCAGGAGGGCCCGCCGGTCCTTGAGGGAGAGCTCGGCGTTGCCGGAGCGCTTGAAGACCTCGCCGATGGCCTGGTAGTAGCGGCCGCGGATCTCCTGCTGCCGGCGGACCTTCTCCGGCGGAAGCTGGAGCTCCTTCTCCACGAACTCGGTCCGCTCCTGCTCCATGAGCTCCCCCAGGTGCGACACTTCCTCGTCGTAGACGATCTCCGGTGCCTTGACCTTCTTCTCCTCTGCGGTTTTCTTCGGGGCGGGTGCCGGGGCCACCGCCGTCGCACGCACCGGAACCGGCTCAGCTTTCAGCGCCGTCTTCGATCGGGTGACCGTGCTCTCCGGAGCGGGGACCTCTTCGGTTTTCGAGGAGAGCCTGGCGGCGAGGAAGACGTTGAGCCCGAGGCTCAGGAGGAGGAGGTATCTCATTTCTCTCTCAGGAGCTGGGCCGCTTCCTTGGCGAAGTACGTGAGGATGATGTCCGCGCCCGCGCG
>SXUH01000335.1 GCA_005791855.1 Bdellovibrionales bacterium | reverse complement strand
TGCATATGAATTCCTTTAAGCGGGGAGTAGGAAGATTATAGCCTTTTTGCCGGGATTATCCCATATCAAGATGACACTTAATCCGGAGTTCTGCTAAGATCTCCCTACACCAGGAGAGACCTATGGCTAAAACTCTACCAGCTTTGTTGGATAAGATGTGGATCGACTACATCGCGATCAATCCCATGGCGAAGAAGATCTACGACCTCCTCACCGGTACCGGCGACAGGATCCAGAACGACCACATCGCCCTCCGGACCTTCAACCACCCGAGGGTCGGGATCGACGTCATGGCGGCCCCCTTCACCGCCTCCGGCTACAAGTACTGCGGCGACTATCACTTTCCTGAGAAGAAGCTTTACGCAAAACACTACGAGCACGCGGACGACTCCCTACCTAAAATATTTATCTCCGAACTGAAGCTGGAGGACTTCTCGCCTGCGTTGCAGAAAACCGTGAAGGGCCTCATCGACCAGATCCCGCCGGGGATGGAACGGCAGTTCGACTTCGTCTCCATCGGGAGACCGTGGAAGGTGACCAAGGACACCTACCAGGCCCTCTTGAAGGAGAGCGACTACGCCGCCTGGGTGGCCGCCTTCGGGTACCGACCAAACCACTTCACCGTCTTCATCAACGAGCTCAAAGGGTTCTCCGACATCAAAGTTCTCAACGAGTACTTAAAGGAAAACGGCTTCAAGCTCAACTCGAGCGGCGGCGAGGTCAAGGGGTCGAAGGACGTCTACCTCGAGCAGTCGTCGACCCTGGCCAATAACATCACGGTCCAGTTCGAAGACGGGGAACTCACCGTCCCGGCCTGCTACTACGAATTCGCCAAGCGGTACCCGCTGCAAAACGGGAAGCTCTACCAGGGCTTCGTGGCAAACTCCGCCGACAAGATCTTCGAGAGCACCTCTAGAGGGCAGTAGCGAGCACCGGAACCTTCGCGAGGAGGGCGTGGACCGCCTTCTCGAGGGAACTGAACTCGGGCTTGGTGAAGAGGTCGTGGGCCCCGTAGCTCTTCACCAGGGCCCGGAGCTCGTCCGATCCGTGGCCCGTGAAGAAGATGAACTCGGACTCGAGCCCCTTGGACCGCGCGGCCTGGATGAGCTTGATCCCGTCCATCACCGGCATCTTGACGTCGGTCACCACGCAGTCGATGTGCACGTCTTCCATGATCCGAAGTGCGGCGAGGCCATTGGCGGCGGTGTAGATCCGGGCCTTGGCGTCGCTGAGAAGTTCCGCGAGTCCTTCACGCAGTTCGATCTCATCATCTACGATTAATAGATTTTTTTCCATAAGATCCCTGTTTCCTATAAGTATAGGGGCATTTCGGTGCTTCGGGACGCACTGTCAGGAAAAAAAAGAATTATTACAGAAATCCTAGTCGGATCAGAAACTTTTCCCGATCCCGAGGCTCCAGAGGGTCTGGTCCTTCTGGACATACTGGCCGAATTCGGTCTGGAGAAAGAACTTCTCGAACTGCCAGCGGGAGTAGAGGGTGGCGACGAAGGAGACGGGGGACTCTTCCTTCACCGAGTACCCGGCGTTCCGAGGCTGGGAGAGTTCCTGGATGTTGTAGATCACGGGAAGCTTGATCCCGATCCGGGACCTCGAGGAGGAGACGATCATGGAGATCCCCGGGCCCCCCTTGACGCCGTAGGCGGGGATGTTGGACTGCTGGTAGTTGATGGCCGAGCCGGTGGAGGAGACCCCCCCGGACCCCAGCATGAGGCACGCATCGACGTAGTAGTGGTAGCGGTAGTTCTCGACCCCGGCCTCCACCCCCGCGCAGTACCCCCGGTTCGTCACGATGAGGGAGGTGCTGGTGGTCGGGCCCTCGAGGGTCGAGACCTGCTGCCAGCTGAGGTACTGGAGGTTGAAGCCGAAGGTGAACTTGTAGACCTTGTTCTCGAGGTACTGGATGTGGGCGGTGATCTCGTCGTTGAGCTTGTCGACTTCCTTCTCCCGGAACTCGAGTTCGCTCAGGAGCTTGCTGAAGCTCGCGTAGTGCTGCCGGTCCTTGGCGTTGACCTCCTGGACGTCCTTGTACCCCTGCATGATCCGGCCGTAGTCGTTCATGAGGTTCCAGTAGATGATCTTCAGGGACTTCGGGTAGGCGTCGGCGTCGATGGTGTTCCCCTGCTTCATGTCCGAGAGGATGGCCTTGTGGAGCTTCCCGTACTCCTTCTTGATGATCCGCACGTTGAGCATGATGTCCTGGCGGTACAGCTGGTTCTTCCGGAGCCCGAGGGAGAGCATCATGAGCTCCCGGGTGGTGTAGGCCCGCTTGGGGTTCGCCTGGTAGATCTCGGCGACCCGCTTGAAGTCCTTCGCCCGGTAGGCCCGCTCGATCTCGTTGGCGAGCGCGGTGAGGGACGGGACGAGGAGGAGGAGCGCCAGGAGCGTCTTCATAACCATAGGTGCGCCTGGAAGAGGTACATCCACGAGTCCCGGGTCGAGGCGTTGGTGGAGAAGCTTCTGGTGTTGTAGGCGTCGAGCCGGAGCTCGACTCTCTGGACCGGGAAGAACTGCAGGCCTGGCCCCCAGCGCACGGTGTAGTCGCTCTCCCGGATGTCCCGGTTGAAGTATTCGATGTTGCTTAGGAAGTAGACTCCCCGGAAGGGCCGCAGGTAGGTCTGGAGGAGACCGTAGCGCATGGTCCGGTCGTCGAGGCCGTTGAAGGTCTTCCGGTTGGTCTGGCCCACTTCCGTGAGGATGGCCGAGCCTTCCTTGAGGTTGAAGCGGCCATGAAGGGCGTAGGACTGGAGGGTGAGGAATTCGTTCTTACTCTGGAGCGCCGAGAACCCGATCCGGTGCAGGTCGAAGGTGGTCCGCTCGGCGAGGATGCTCCCGCCCTTCATCTGGAGGTCCGCGTCCTGGCCCAGGTTCCCGGCGAAGCCCTGCCCGGTGATCTCCCACTTCTCTCCGAGGTAGTGGCCCAGGACTCCGTGGACCTGGTCGTTCTGGGCGACCTGGGGAGCGGTCCGGCTGAAGGCGATGTGTTCGATGACCTTGACCCCGTAGGCCTTGTCCATGAGGCCCGCGTACATCCCGAACTTCGGTGAGAAGCGGTAGCCGAGGTAGTACTCCCGGCTCCGCCACTCCGGCTGGTCTTCCACGCCTTCGGGGAGGGGAGCGTAGCCGTAGTTCCCGACGGCGACGAACTTATCGTTCTGGCCGAACTTCAGGATGAGCCGGCCGTCGAGCTGCATGTTGATCCACTCTTTCTGTTCGTTCTTCTCGGAGCCGGGGTTGCGGACGACCTGGAAGCCCCGGTAGTTCACCTGGGTCCGGAGCCACTCCTGCTTCGGCTTGCGGAAGAGGAAGCCGGAGGTGTAGGCGACCTTCTCCTCCGACCAGGCGTCGGGGTAGAACATCTTCGAGGAGATGGCCGTCGCCGAGACCGCGCGGCCGTAGTCGGTGAGGGGGCCGCCGCCCGTCGGGTTGTAGTGGCAGTTCAGGCACGAGGTGTAGCTGTGGCCGATGAAGTTCGTGTACGCGTAAGAGGAGAGGCTCGTCGCGAGGAGGAGGGCCCAGAGGAGGAGCGAGCGCGGGAACCTAGGGTTCATTGGTCACCCAGTCCACGAGGGCGTTGTACTCGGAGGCCGGGAGGGGCGAGCCGCCCATGGGCATGTTCGAGGTCGCGCTCCCGTGGTTGAAGATCCGCACGATGAAGTCGGAGTTGTCCGGATCGCCGCCGACGATGAGGTTGTTCGTCACCCAGTCCCGGCTGTCCTTGTAGTTCGACCAGGCATTGTGGTACCCGGTGTGGCAGTTGATGCAGCGGCTCTGGATGATCGGAAAGGCGACGACGAACTCGGCGCCCCCGACGAGGTCCGTGGGGCCGTACTTGGCCTCGTCGTCGGTGTTCGAGTTGTACGTCTGGCAGCTGGCCAGCGCGAGGACGAGGAAGAGGATTTTCATTTTGCCTTAAACGGGAAGGTGGCTTCGACGTTCACCACGTCGTCCACGCCGACCCCGAGGTACTCCGCCTTCGGGAGCGCGAAGTCCGAGGCCTTGACGGAGAACTTCGCGAGGACTTCCTGGCCCGCGACCTTGTAGCTCATGGTGACCGGCTTCTTGATCCCGTTCACCTCGAGGGTCCCGGTGGCCTTCCCGCCCTGGCCCTTCACCGCGGTGAGGGTCGCCTTCGGATGCTTCGACGCCTGCATGTGCTTCCAGAGGTGCTCGTCCCGCAGCTCGATGCCCGTCTTGAACGACTCGACGGTGACGGAGATCTTGTCCGCGGTGAAGGCGTCTCCGGTCTTGATGAGGTTCCCCTTCACCTTGTTACTCACGGCCTGGAACGACCCGGCCGGACTGAGGTTCACCAGCAGGGTGAGCTTCGGGTCCGCGAAGGCCGCGGTGGTGGAGACGAGGACGGCGAGGGCGAGGAAGAGCTTCATCGATGAGCCTTTTGAAAGAATGGAAGATGTTTTATTCTCCAATAATATTCAGAGGTTTCAAGGGCTGGGGGAAATTTGCCTAGTGCTACTTCTTCGCGGAGGCTTTCTTCTTGGCCGGGGCCTTGGGCTTGAAGGAGACGAAGCGGATCTTATCCCCCAGGCGCAGCTTCAGGGCGGCGGCGGTGACGCCGGAGATCTTGTAGTTCCCGGACTTGAGCCGGGTGACCCCGCCGAGGGCGGAGCGGAAGGTACCCGAGGTCGTCGATATGATATACATCTCGGTCTTGAACGGCTTCTCGGAGATCTCCTCGATCTCCCCGACGATGCTCTCCCGGATGGCGCGGATGTTGTCCACCTCGGCGATGAGCACCGGGCCCGGTTCGAAGATCCCGACGAGGCCCGAGAAGCGGAAGCCCTCCTGCTCGAGGATCCGCTTGGCCGGCTCCGTGTTGAGGTGGACCTTCCCGATCACGAACTGCGCGTCCTCCGGCAGGAGGTTGGCGATGATCGGGTACTTCGGCATGAGCTCCTCGATGAACTTCTTGTTCTTCACGTAGAGGTAGTCGGCCGTCGGGAAGTCGATCTTGAAGAAGTACTTCCCGACCGCGTCCCAGAACGGGGAGTGGCCCGAGTCGTTCACCATCCCCCGGAGCTCGGCGATCACCTGGTCCTCGAAGTGCTTCCGGTTCTCGGCGATGAAGAGGAAGCGCGAGAGGGAGAGGAACCGGCCGTTCTGCGAGTTCCGGAAGTCCGGGTGCAGGTAGAGCGAGCAGATCTCCGCGGGGCCGTTGTGGATGAAGTGGAAGTGCAGGGAGGTGACGTCGTTCTTCACGTGGATGGACTTGGACTCGTGGTGGGTCTTCTCCAGCCGGTAGAAGTAGTAGGGCTCGAAGCCGCCGATCTTGGAGATGATGGCGCAGACGCCGACGATCTTCCCGGTGAAGAGCTCCTCCATCACGAAGAGGTAGTCCTCTCCCCCGGGGCCGTCGCCGCGGTGGAGGAAGCTCCGCTCGGAGATCCGGATCCGCTTCTTCAGGACCTCCGGATCCTTCGGGAGGGAGGTGAGGCCGTGGCCAGACTTCTCCAGGAGCTGCATCAGCCCGTCGAGGTCCTTCTGGTCGATGGGCCTGATGATGAACACCTAGGTGATCTCGGTGAGAGTTTTTTCGATGATGGCGCAGACCTCGTCGATGTGCCGCTCCTCGGTGACCATCACGGGCATGAGGAAGCGCACCCGCGTGGTGGGGTGGCCACTGGCGATGAAGGAGAGGACGCCGTTCTCGAAGAGCTTCATGGTGAAGGCCTTGGACTTCGGCTCGTCGCCCCCGAAGATCGACATCCCGACCATCGCGCCCACGCCGTACGGGCCCGTGAGCTTGTCCGGGTGCTTCTTCGAGATCTTCTCGAGGTTCCCCTTGAAGCGCGCGTGGAGCTTCTCGATCTTGCCGTTCTCTCCGAGGTACCCGCCGTTCACCATCTCGCTGATCACGTAGTGGGCCGCCGCGATCTGCGACGACGAACCGGTGAAGGTCTGGGACATGAGGCCCGGCTTGGGCTTGTGGTCGTCCCGGAAGAGGGTGGCGCACACCTGGGAGTTCTTCCCGACGGAAACCACGTCGACGAGCTTGTCGAGCTTGAAGTACTGGAACGCGAAGAGGTCCCGGGTCCGGGCGAAGGTCTGGACCTCGTCCACCAGGGTGGAGATGTTGTGTTCCTTGCAGACGGTGATCAGCGCTTCGAAGTACTCCTGGTGCCCGACCCACGAGCCGTTCTCCCCCTGGATGAGCTCCATGATGAACCCGGCGTGCTGGCCCGGGTAGCGGGTGATGAACTTCTTCATGGTCTTCACGGCGAGCTCGATCGAGCCCTTGTGGTCCGAGGAGCAGTAGAAGGGGATGTAGTCCACGTCGATGGTCTTCGGGAGGCCCTGGCGGTAGGCGGCCTTGTCCGTGACCCAGGCCATGCCGAGGGTCCGGCCCGCGAAGCACTTCTCGAAGGCGAAGAAGCGGGAGGCGGGGGCGCGCTTCTGGAAGATGATCTTGAAGGCGTTCTCGTTGGCCATGGCGCCGGAGGTGGAGAGGAAGACGTTCTTCACCTCCGCTCCGTTCTTGCACGCTTCCTTCGAGAAGAGCTCGAGGAGGCGGCCCGTGTCGACGTTCTGCTGGAGGTGGCCGTTCATCACGGTGTTGGAGATGGCGCCGTTGATCTGGGCCTCGATCACGCCCGGGTGCGAGTGGCCCATGTAGTGGACGCCGATGCCGGTGATGAAGTCGTACTTCACCGATCCGTCGGCGAGCTCGACGAAGGGCCCGTGGCCGATGCCGGTCCCGAGGTAGTTGTAGAAAAGAGCTCCGCCGCGGTACTCGGCGACCTTCTTCAGGATCTCGGTGTAGGAGTCGGCGAGGGCCGGGTTCGCGGGCCTGATTCCCGTGATCTGCTTCTGATGATCAGCGAGAGCTTCTTGGATGAGTTTCTTCGCTTGGGTCAAGCGAGCGTCGTTAAAAAAGCCTTCGGCAACGGTCTTTGCCATAGAGATCTCCAAACTGAGAGTAATATATGTGATTTCAAAAGTTTAAGGCCAGGCCCGAAAATTCACAATATTTACCTGAGATTATTTTGCATGCGGACCATTTAACCAGAGTAATTGATCATTGAACATCGGTAAGCCGGGAACAGCGCCTGTGCGTTAACAAAGACCTTTTTATTGTCGGTGAAACCGGGTTATGATAATCATCTTTTCATTTCAACCACTAAGCCTAAACGTCGTACTGGAGATCTTATGAAGGTCGTGAAACACCATGATATTAAAAAAACCGAGAAGAGCACTCTAAAGAAGTGGCTCCACCTGATGATCCTGGGACGGATGATCGACGAGCGGGCCCCGAACTACCTCAAGCAGGCCCTGGGTTGGTCGTACCACGCTCCGTACGCGGGCCACGACGCCATCCAGCTCGCCATCGGCCAGGTCTTCGACAAGAAAACCGACCACCTCTTCCCGTACTACCGGGACATGCTCACGGCCCTCTCCGCGGGCCTCACCACGGAAGAACTCCTCCTCAACGGGATCTCCAAGGCGACCGACCTCGCGAGCGGCGGCCGGCACATGTCCAACCACTTCGCCAAGCCCGAGTGGAACATCCACAACGTCTCCTCCTGCACCGGGAACCACACCCTCCACGCCGTGGGCGTTGGCCGCGGCATGAAGGTCTACAAGCACAAGGGCGTGGCCATCTCCTCCCAGGGTGAGTCCTCCGTCTCCGAAGGGTACTGCTACGAGGCCATCAACGGCGCTTCCAACGAGAAGCTCCCGGTGATCTTCGTGTTCCAGGACAACGGCTACGGGATCTCCGTTCCGAAGCGGGACCAGACCGCCAACGAGCACGTCTGCGACAACTTCACGGGCTTCGCCAACCTCCAGATCATCAAGTGCGACGGGAAGGACGTCTTCGACTCCATGAACGCCATGCTCACCGCGAGAGAGCACGCGCTGAAGAACTCCGAGCCGGTCATCGTCCACGCCCTCTGCGTGCGCATCGGGAACCACTCCAACTCGGATAACCACGAGTGGTACCGGGACGAGAAGGAACGGGCCGACGCCAAGGCGCAGGACCCGCTGCCGAAGTTCAAGGAAGACCTCCTGAAGGCGAAGATCTTCACGGAGAAAGACATCGAGAAGATCGAAGCCGACGCCAAGGCCGAGCTCCTCGCCGCCCACGCCAAGGCCGTGAAGGCCCCGAACCCGACCCCGGAGTCCATCTGGGACTTCGTCGTCCCGGAGCCGCACGTCCCGGCCAAGTACACCGACGGTACCCACTCGGAGACCTCCGAGCCGAAGAAGTTCATCGACGCCATCAACGGAACCCTCAAGGCGGAGTTCCGGCACAACCCGCACACCTACATCTGGGGCCAGGACGTCGCCAACAAGGAGAAGGGCGGGATCTTCAACGTCACCAAGGGGATGCAGCAGGAGTTCGGGAAGCACCGGGTGTTCAACGGCCCGATCGCCGAAGACTACATCCTCGGCACCGCCAACGGCATGTCCCGCTTCGACCAGGAGAAGATCCGCCTCGTCGTCGAGGGCGCGGAGTTCGCCGACTACTTCTGGCCCGCCATGGAGCAGATGGTGGAAACCTCCCACGACTACTGGCGGAGCAACGGCGCCTTCTCGCCGAACATCACCGTGCGGATCGCCTCCGGCGGGTACATCGGCGGCGGCCTCTACCACTCGCAGAACATCGAAGGGACTCTCTGCACGCTCCCGGGGATCCGCGTGGTCGTCCCGGCCTTCGCCGACGACGCCGCCGGCTTACTGCGGACCTCGATGCGGTCCCGCGGCTGCACCGTCTACCTCGAGCCCAAGGCCCTCTACAACGCGAAGTACGCCATGACTCCGATCCCGGAGGACTTCGAAGTGCCGTTCGGGAAGGCCCGCATCCGGAGAGAAGGGAGGGACCTCTCGATCATCACCTACGGCAACACCGTCCACTTCTCCCTCGAGGCCGCGGAAGCGCTGGCCAAGGAAGGTGCTGAGGTCGAGGTCCTCGATCTGCGCTCCCTGAACCCGCTCGACGTCGACGCGATCGTCGCCACCGTGAAGAAGACTCACCGGGCCCTCGTCGTCCACGAAGACAAGGTCTTCGGCGGCTTCGGCGGAGAGCTCGTCGGCGTGATCAACGAGCACGCCTTCGAACACCTGGACGCTCCCGTGAGACGTGTGGGATCGACCTTCACTCCGGTTGGCTTCAACAGAATTCTGGAAAGAGCTACTCTTCCAGATATGACAAAAATTCTGACCGCAGCGCGAAATATTCTTAGCTATTAATTATCATAAAGGGGGAGAAATCCCCCTTTATCTTAAGGGTGCACAGTCCCAAACAAACACTTGAATTTCCATTCTCAATTTATCGTGAAGCAATAGAAAAGCGCGTAATTATTAAGTATATTGCAGCCGCTTAATTCATATTCTTCAGGGGGAAACTAAGAATGAAAAACTTGATACTAGCTGCTGTGGCATCACTTTCCATGAGTGCCTTCGCTCAGTCCTTTCTCGTCCTAGATAACGGAATCACCATCACCACGGACACCGCCGGCTACGCCTACGACTTCGGCCACTTCGCGTACCCGCAGAAGATCCTTCTGAAGGGCGGCCAGTACTTCGGTGAAGAAGGCGGGATCCTCGCCACCATCGACGACAAGGGTCTCCTCTACCGCAAGTACGAAGTCCTCCCGACCGCCATCAAGGGGAAGGGGATGAACTACTTCATCGCCGAAGACGGGACACTCTTCACCATCGACTCCAAGGGAGCCGTCGCGATCACGAAGGACGAGGTCTACACCAAGGCCCTGAACTTCGGCGGGAACTACTTCACCGTCGCCCAGGACCCGGAGCGAACCGTCGTCGACCTCTTCGTCGTGGGCCTCGACGGGAAGGCCACCAAGGCCGTCCTCACCGGCTTCACCATGAAGGAAGTGGTCTCCTACGGCGGATCGTACTTCATGACCAACCGGGGAGTGCTCTACACCATCGCGGCCAACGGAACCGTCGCCCCGCAGCCCTCTCGCGTCGGCCTCTTCGGCAAGCGCGGCGGGAACTACTTCACCGATTCGTCGAACCTCTTCTACACCGTCGCCCAGGACGGGTCTCTGAAGATGCCGGCGCTCCCGATCAACCTCCGGGTCACCAGCATCTACAAGACCGGGTCGAACTACTTCCTCGACCTCTCCGGCCGGCTCTACGTCGTGGACAAGGAGGGGAACGTCTTCGAGCGGTCCATGCGAGACCACGACTTCCGGAACGCGCGGATCATCTCTCTCTGAGCGAGAACCTCACGGGGGCCTTCGGGCCCCTTTTTTTTGCCTACCTGAGGAGCCGCAGGTGGGACCGGAGCTTCGTCGCGGCCTTCTCGAGCTTCGCGGACTGGTCGGTCTCGTCGATCACCAGGATGTCGCTGTCGTCCTTGAGCTCTCCCTTGAGGAGCGTCTGGAGGCCCTCCACCTCCGCGGCCACGAGCTTCCGCACGATCATGACGTAGAAGGGGCGGCCGAAGTTCTCGCCGACGATGATCCGGCTCGAGAGCTCCGGGTGGCTCGCGAGGTGCGAGGTCAGCATGCCGTCGAGGAGGTAGTCCACCGCCTGGTAGAACGGGTTGACCGTGTCGATCTCATCCTTCGGGAACCAGATGAGGCCACAGGTCCGGGGAGTCACGCGGGAGAGCAGGTCAGTCATCGCGGCCAAGTTCTTGCTTGAAGACGTTGTCGAGGATCCCGTTGAGGAAGCCCGCCGACTCCTTGGTGGAGTACTTCTTCCCGAGTTCGATGGCTTCGTTGATCACGACCTTGCCCGGGACCTGCGGGAGGTGCTTGAGCTCGAAGATGGCGATCATGAAGATGGTGTGCTCGATCTTCGAGATCCGGGAGAGCTTCCAGTTCTTGAGGTACCGGGTGAGGATCTCGTCGAGCTCCGGCTGGTTCTTCAGGACACCGGTCACGAGCTGGACCACGTAGGCCTGGGAGTCCTGGGCCAGGTTGGTCCCGAGGGTCTGCTTGAACTCGTGGATCCGTTCGAAAAGCTCCACCGAGTCGTGGGTCTTCCGCTGGTCGGTGAAGGCCGGGAGCTGGAAGTGGTACAGGAACTGGAGCGCGAACTCCCTCGCTTCTCTCTTAGTACTCACGGGATTCGTCCTTTTGGACCGGAGGATTGATCTTGAACTGGTTGTGCTCGTCGTGCTTGAGTTCGTTCACGAACTCCTCGACGTCCTGGAACTTCCGGTAGACGGCGGCGAAGCGAACGTAGGCGACGGGGTCGAGGTGCCGGAGGTACATCATCACGAGGTTGCCGACGTCGCTGGTCTGGACTTCCTTATCGGAGATGTCGAGGATCGCCTTCTCGATGTTGTTGATGATCCGGTCAATCTGCACGGAGGAGATGGGCCTTTTCTCGCAGGCCTTCTCGATCCCGTGCCGGATCTTGTCCTGCTGGTAGGACTCTCTCCGCCCGTCGCGCTTGATCACCATGGGCATGGAGAGCTCCACCGATTCGAAGGTGGTGAAGCGCTTCTGGCAGCTCTCGCACTTCCTCCGTCTTCTGATGA
>SXUH01000042.1 GCA_005791855.1 Bdellovibrionales bacterium | reverse complement strand
CTCATCCGAATAGCGGATCCCGACGCTCGGGTACTGGTATTCTTCAAGTGACTTAACTCGTCACGCATCTCTTCTTCAAGATTCCTTGTAAGAAACTATTAGTTTACGTCAGGTATTTACTTCGGTTGAATCAATCCAACGAAAAAACCCGAGCAAACAACTCTTTGGGAAAAGGAATTCTCCGATGAAAAAATCTACGCTCCTGATACTCGCCTCCGCCCTCGTTTCTGGACAAGTCCTCGCGACGACCCCCGGTACGGATGTCATCTACGGTGATGACAATCGTATGGACGTGTTCGAATCGAGGAACTCAGCCTACGTTGAGATGTCCCGGTCCACCGCCGCCATGATCGATCCGGCCAACCTCCGGATGAAGGCCGGCGTCGTGGAGATCGTCTCCAAGACTCTTCGAGACAGAGGAATCTGTGCCAAAGAGCGGTTCTCTCACCAGATGTCCGCGGCGAACTGCTCGGGCTTCCTGATCGCAGACAACGTCCTCGTCACCGCTGGTCACTGCATCAAGACCGAAGCTGACTGCCGAACCCAGAAGTGGGTGTTCGACTACCGAGTGGAAGCTCCAGGGCAGACCTCCGTCACGGTCCACCCGTCCAGCGTCTACTCTTGTAGCAAGATCCTCACCCGAGCTCTGGACACCGGAACGAAGGATGACTTCGCCGTGATCCAGCTCGACCGGAAGGCAGACAGAAGACCGTTTCCGTTCCGCCGCTCAGGGAGGATCACTCCAGGGACCCCGATCCTCGTGATCGGCCACCCGTCAGGCCTTCCGACGAAGATCGCCGACGGCGCGAACGTCCGCTCGCTCAACCAGAAGTTCTTCACGGCGAACCTCGACACCTACGGCGGGAACTCCGGTTCCGCCGTCATCAACGCCCAGAGTGGTGAGGTGGAAGGGATCCTCGTTCGTGGGGAAAACGACTACGTGAACGACCCGGCCCAGGGCTGTAAGGTTTCCTTCCGCTGCGCCAACAACGCTTGCCGCGGAGAAGACGTGACCTACATCTCTAACATCCCGGGCCTCATGAGGAACATCAGGTAATTATAGATAGAGAATACATTCGAGGGCTCCCTGTTCAGGGGGCCCTTTTCAATTTAAGGAGACACTATGAAAAGGATTTCAGCTGTGCTTATCCTGGCCTCGCTCTTCGAGGTCCAGGCAGCTACCATCGCCGTCATCGACTCGGGCCTGGATTACAAACACGAACTGATCACGCCGAACCTGTGGACCAACGGCAACGAAACCATGGACCGCAGAGACAACGACGGCAACGGCTACCAGGACGACGTCCACGGGTGGAACTTCGCCGAGCAGAACGGTAACCTCATCGACTACAGCTACCTCGGCACCTTCTCCGGAGACCCGAAGAAGTTCTTCGACATCCAGGGGAAGAAGTTCCTAAACCGCGCCACCGAAGAGGAGCTCGCCTGGGTCAAGGCGAAGCTCCAGGATAAGAAGTTCGTCGCGGAGATGGGTCGCTTCGGCAACTTCATCCACGGGACCCACGTGGCCGGGATCACCATCCAGGACTCGAAGAACGAGGTCATGGGCCTGAAGCTCATCCCGACGGAAGTGAAGCCCTTCTTCGACCGCATGGTGAGCGGGAACAAGAACAACGTTGACCGCTGGGTCCTCCTGGAGAAGGCCTTCGCCGCTCTGGCGACCCAGCAGATGAACCTCCTCACGGAGATCGGCCGGTTCGTGGCCTCGCACAAGGGCGACGTCGCCAACGGGTCCTTCGGCACGGGCTTCAACCAGGCCAAGATGATCACCGACGCCGCCTTCCGACTTCTCTTCTTCCGCAAGCCGAAGCCGGAGGAGTCGAACAGAGCTGCGAAGCTGCTCATCGACTCTCTGATCAAGCAGGGGGAGGGCTTCGTCGCCGCCTCTCCGGAAACCCTCTTCGTCTTCGCCGCCGGGAACGACGGCATGTCCAACGACAGCTTCGGCGCGTCTCCCGCCAACATCCGAGCGGACAACGTGATCTCCGTCGGCGCGACCTACAAGAACGAGTTCTTCGCTCCGTTCTCGAACTACGGCGTGAACATGGTGGACATCGCGGCTCCAGGAATGCTGGTGCGATCGGCGATCCCGGGGAACGACTACCTCGAGGTCTCCGGGACGAGCCAGGCCGCACCGTACGTCGCGAACGTGGCCGCGAAGATCAAGGACATGAACCCGAAGCTCAGGCCAGCTCAGATCAAGAAGATCCTCATGGGGACCGTTGATAAGAAAGACTTCCTCGTGGAGAAGGTCTCGGCGAAAGGCATCGTGAACACGGACCGGGCCGTCCTCGCGGCCCAGCTCTCGAACAGCATCGCCGTGGATGAAGCCATCGCCAGATCCCTCATCCAGGTGAAAGACGTCCCGACCGTCCGGTCGGATGTTGACCCATCGGTCGTCGCACCGATGGCCCTCACGCCGATGTTCCAGTAGATTCCAAGTCACAAAAAAAGGGCCCTGGTTCACGGGGCCCTTTCCATTCCAAGCTTACTTGAAGGGTTTGATTTCCCCGTTCCGGCGCTTCGCCGTGTAGTCCGTGAGAGCTTCTTTCACCTTCGGGAGGAGCATGTAGCAGGCGAACATGTTCGGTAGAGCGAGGAGCCCGTAGACGGCGTCCGAGATGTTCAGCACGATGCTCAGCTGGGCGATGGCCCCGATGAAGATGAAGGCGATGAAGATGTAGCGGTAGACCGGGATGTACTTCTCCCCGGCGATGAAGGTCACGCCCTGCTCTCCGTAGTAGGACCAGGAGATGATCGTCGAGAAGGCGAAGAGGGTCACCGTTAGCGTGACGATCCAGCGGCCGATGGGACCCATCACCGATTCGAAGGCCACGGCGGTCATCTCCGAGCCCTGGATCCCCGGGGCGGACCAGGTGTTGGTCAAGAGGAGGGCGAGGGCCGTGATGGTACAGACGACGATGGTGTCGATGAACGGTTCGAGGAGGGCGACGATCCCTTCCTGGATCGGAGTGGACTTGGCCGCCGAATGGGCCATGGCCGCGGACCCCATCCCAGCTTCGTTAGAGAAGGTGGCCCGGCGGATCCCCATGATGACGACGTCCTTCACCGCAGCTCCGGCGAAGCCCCCGTCCGCGGCCGTTCCGGCGACGGCTCCGGCGCAGATGGCCGAGAACAACGACGGGAGGGATCCGAGATAGCTCGCGACGATGATGATCGCACCGAGGAAGTAGATCCCGACCATGACCGGGACGAGCTTCTCGGTAACTTTCCCGATCCGCTTGATCCCTCCGATGAGGATGAGAGCTGCGCCGACGCAGAAGATGACTCCTGATGCCCACTCGGGGATTCCGGCGGAAGACTTGAGCACGGACGCCATCTGGTTGGACTGGAACATGTTCCCCGCTCCGAAGGAGGAGAGGACGACGAACATGGCGTAGATCCAGGCGATCGGGTAGTACTTCTTGCTCAATGCGTTTTTGATGACGAACATCGGTCCACCGTGAACAGTTCCGTGGGACGAGACGTCTCGGTACATAACGGCAAGGGTTACTTCAGTGAACTTGGTGCACATGCCGATGAAGCCAGCGACCCATAGCCAGAAGACGGCCCCGGGTCCGCCGAGGGAGATGGCCACGGCCACACCTGCGATGTTACCGAGTCCGACGGTAGCGGAGAGGGCAGCACAGAGGGCCTGGAAGTGGGAGATCTCACCCTTGTGGGCCGGGTTGTCATACTTGCCGCTGATGATCTCTATGGCATGTTTGAAGAAACGTAGCTGCGGGAATCCAAAAT
>SXUH01000334.1 GCA_005791855.1 Bdellovibrionales bacterium | reverse complement strand
GATATGACGATGAAAGTTTCGCTCATTTCAATCTTGGCCCTCCTCTCGCTGGTTTCCTGCGTGGTCGAGAAGCAACCTTTTAAAGAAGGGAAAATCCTCGGCGGCAAGAAGGTCAGCGCCGACACACTTAACCTCGGGTACACCACCTACGTCGAATACTGTGTCCAGTGCCACGGGATGGACGGGAAGGGCAACGGGCCCGCGGCCAAGGGCCTCCTGCCACCTCCGAGGAACCTCACCCAAGGTCTCTACAAGTTCCCGTGGGTTCCCTACGGCGAGCTTCCGCATGACGAGGACTTCTACCGGATCATCCGTCAGGGTCTGAAGGGCTCGGCGATGCTCCCCTGGGACATCTCCGATGAGCGCCTCGACGCCGTCGTCCAGTACATCAAGACCTTCGCCCCGACCGTCTGGGAAGGCAAGGACAAGGCCCTCGGGAACAAGTTCAACCTCCCCGGTGACCCGTTCGGCGTGAACAACGTTCCCAAGGCCATCGAGATCGGGAAGAAGGTTTACCACATCACCGCCGCCTGTACCCAGTGCCACCGCGGCTACGAATCCAAGGAAAACATCTCCGCCTTCAATAAGGAAATCAACGGCGCACCTCTCAAGCCGGAGGAGTTCGCAGCGGACCTCTACCAGCTCAAGGTCCAGGACGGCGAGTACAACTACAAGGTCCTCCCCCCGGACTTCACCTACCACCCCCTCAAGTCCATCACCGACGTCGAATCCATCGTCCAGCGGTTGATGTACGGCGTGACCGGGTCGGGGATGCCGGGCTGGAAAGATGTCGTCACCGACGACGAACTCTGGGCCCTGGCCTACTACGTTCGTAGCCTCCAGGAACAGGGAGCTACCTTTGATACTCGGAAGGAGCTCCTCGAGAAGATCGACGGGAAGAATTAATGACCACGCTCAAGGCCGAACCTGAATTCATCCGACAGACCAACGTGCTGGAGACCCTCGTCCGGCACTGGGCCTTCTGGGTATGCTTCATCCTCTTCAGCTTTTCGTACCCGATCTACAAGTCCGTCTACCGGATCCTCCCGCCGGAGCTTCCGATAATCTCCAAGGTCCCGGACTTCCAGCTCATCAGCGAGAATGGCCAGCGCTTCGGCTCGGCGGACCTGCGCGGTCGGGTATACCTGGCGAACTTCGTCTTCGCCCGCTGTCCGACGGTTTGCCCGAAGATGCTCGGCGAGCTCCAGAAAATCCAGAAGCGCGTTCGCGGCACCGGGAAGAAGGTCGCCATCGTCACTTTCACCGTCGATCCGGAGAACGATACCGAGAGAGTCCTCTTCGACCTCGCCCGCAAGCACGACGCCAACCCGTACGTCTGGACCTTCCTGACCGGTTCGGACAAGGAAGCCATGTTCAATCTCTACCGAGACGGGTTCAAGGTCGGCGTGGAACAGAACCCGAAGGACATGTTCGACATCGCCCACTCGGAGAAGATCGTCCTGGTGGACGCCGAGAACCGGGTCCGGGGCTTCTACGCCTTCGATACCAATAGTGTTAACCAATTAATGATCGATGTTGGACTTCTCATCAACCGTCCATCTACTAAGGAGTAATCCGTGTCAGACCATCACGCACACTCGCATTCCCATTCTCATGACCACCACCCGCACAAGAGTCATAAGAAAGAATACTTCGTCATCTTCGTGGTGCTCGCGGTCCTGACGGCGATCGAACTCTGGGTCGCGGAGGTGCCGGGCCTGTCGAAATTCTCCAAGGGTTCCGCATTAACTTTTCTTGCGATTGGGAAGGCCGCGATCGTAGCTTACTACTATATGCACTTGAAAGAAGAGACGAAATGGATGAAGTTCATCGCTATGGTTCCGATCATGGCCGGGGTCTACGCCACCGTACTTTGTCTTGAAGCCATCTACAAGCCGTTCTAAGATTAGGGCTCAACCGAGGTAGCACATGGGCCACGACGAAACGAGAAAGTACATCCACGATCTTGCGAACCACTTTTCGATCATCGACGCTTCCGTCGCCAGAGCGCTGACCTTGCTCGCGCGCTCGAACCCTCAGCTCACCGACGAGATCACTCGACTGCGGAAGGCGGACGAGTACATCAAGAAATCCATCCACACCCTCCGGGCCTTCCGCGAGCACGTCCACGGACAGATCGCCGCGGAGAAAGAGATCGGGTCTCCCTAGATCTTACCTGCACTCGCTCATGTCGAAAGCGGTTTCGAAGGTCCCGTACTTATAGAAGCTGAAGGTATACTTGACCTGATTGTGCGGGCCCCGGGCAGACTCTTCACGGCTCGTCTTTACGTCCAGGGCAACGGCAGGTCCCTTGGTCCAAGCGTGTCTTGAGTCGCCGTCGACGATCTCCACCGAAGCACTCTTAGTCCCCAGGCTACAGGAGAGGAGGGCGATGTTGTTCTGGCTCACACTCTTGAGGCATCGCTTTGCGCTCTCCGCAGGGATGTTCACAACGAGCTGACCTTTCATCAGATCGGTGAATTCGACGTTCAGCAGTCGGGACGCCGTACCGGAGAAGTTATTCGAATTCTTGCTCTGGTAAGTTACACTGATCGACCCATCCAGATTCACTTGGTAGGAGAGCGATTCGACCGCATTGCTACACCGTAGAGAAGGGAGGCTTTCGAAGTCATTCTCCTCACACCCTTGGGAGAAACCCAAGCTAGGAATCAAGGAGACAGTGAGGGCCAAGAATAATAATGTAAATTTCATAACATCCCTAATTTAAAAGAAATATTAAGCTAATTTATATTTCATCTATGAGTAATTTGGAACATATAAGGGCTCTAATCTGAAAAAATAACACGATGTGGCAAATGTTTTGATAGTCAAAAAAAAGGGGCCCAGAAAGGGCCCCCTGAGATTTACTTAACTTTCCAGTAGTACTCGATCACGAGACGCTTTTCGAATGCGAAAGGAATGTCCTCGGCGAGTGGCTTAGCAACCATGGTTGCCTTCTCTTTCTCTCCGGAAGCTTCCTTGTTCAAGAAAGCCGGGATCGCCGTGATCCGCGGACGAACTTTAGCCTGGAGGTAGTTTCCAGAGCGCGCGCCCTTGTCGCTGATCTCGATCACGTCGCCCGGACGGACGGTGAAGCCAGGAACGTTAACGGTCTTCCCGTTAACCTTGATGTGCTTGTGGGAAACCATCTGACGAGCGCCCGGCAGAGACGGGGCCCAGTTGAGACGGAAAACGACGTTATCCAGACGAGATTCGAGGGTGACGATCATGGTATCAACCCACGATGCGGTCTTGATCTTCTTCGACTTCTTCACGTAGTTTCTGAGCTGAGATTCGCGGAGGCCGTAGTTAAACATCACCTTCTGCTTCTCAACCAATCGGACGGTGTAGTCCGAAAGTTTCTTACGTTGCATCCCGTGCTGACCAGGGCCATACGGTTTTCTTTCAAGGGCACCAGCTTTACCTAGTCCCGGTAGCTCAACACCGAGTCGGCGTTGAATTTTGAAGCGCGAGCGCCCCATGTCGATTTTTGCCATTGGTTTCTCCTTAGGCGGTAGCAGGAAACATTAATAATTATGACTTCTTCAGGGGAGCCTGCTTCCTCGCAAAGAAAAAGTTTTGAAGAGACTTTATAGTCGGGATGACGTGGAAAGGCAAGGATTCTCATCATTTAGCTAAAACTAGAACGTTCTAGTTTTTTCTAAAGCTCTGAAATCATTTATTTCTGGATCTTCCTCAGGAGATTGGCCATCTCGATCGCTGCCATGGCCGAGTCCCAGCCTTTGTTCCCTGCCTTGGTCCCCGCTCTCTCGATCGCCTGCTCGATGGTCTCGGTGGTGATCACACCGAAGATCACCGGCACGCCGGTCTTAAGACCCGCGTGGGAGATGCCCTTCGCCGTCTCCGAGCAAACGTAGTCGTAGTGCGTGGTCGCTCCGCGGATCACGGCTCCGAGGCAGATGACGGCGTCGTACTTCTTGGTCTCCGCGAGGGCGAGGGCCGCGAGAGGGATCTCGAACGCTCCCGGTACCCAGACTTCGTCGATGTTGCTTTCGGTGATGTCGTGGCGCTTGAGGCAGTCGACGGCGCCGCCGTGGAGCTTCGAGGTGATGAAGTCGTTGAAGCGTGCGGTGACGATGGCGATCCGGAGGTCTTTAGCGCTGAGTGATCCTTCGATTTTCATAAATCCCACTTATTGGTTGATCAGGTTCTGTTTCAAGAGATGGCCCATCTTCACTTTCTTGGCGAAGAGGTAGGGCGCGTTCTTCTGGTTGGCGTCGATCTCCAGAGCCAGGCGTTCGATGTCGGCGAAGCCGAGCTTGGTGAGGCCCTCGATCTTCGTCGGGTTGTTGGTGAGGAGCTTCAGGGAGGTGACGCCGAAGTACTTCAGGATCTGGGCCGCCATGGTGTAGTCCCGCGAGTCCACCGGGAAGCCCAGGTGGACGTTGGCGTCGGCGGTGTCCATGCCCGTGTCCTGGAGCTGGTAGGCCTTCACCTTGTTGAAGAGGCCGATGCCGCGACCTTCCTGCTTGAGGTAGATGAGGGCGCCGCTGCCGTGCTCTTCGATCCTGTTCAAGGCGGAGGAGAGCTGGTCTCCGCAGTCGCAGCGGTAGCTCCCGAAGATGTCTCCGGTGAAGCACTCCGAGTGGACGCGCACCAGCGGCGATTTCTTGAGGTCTTCGAGGTCGCCCTTGACGATGGCCACGTGTTCCTGTCGGAGGATCTCCGAGCGGAAGATGTACATCTGGAACTCGCCGAACTTCGTCGGGAACGGGATCGACTCCACGGTGGAGATGAGGTTCTCGTGCTGCTTCCTGTACGCGATGAGGTCGGCGATGGAGATCATCCTGAGGCCGTGCTTCTCCGCGAGCTCGCAGAGCTCGGGGAACCTCGCCATGGACCCGTCGGGGTTCATGATCTCGCAGATCACTCCCACCGGTGCTAGGCCCGCGAGCCGGGAGAGGTCGACGGAGGCTTCCGTGTGGCCCGGGCGCTCCAGCACGCCCCCGTCTTTGGAGATGAGCGGGAAGATGTGGCCCGGTCTCACGAAGTCGGAGGCGACGGTCGTCGGATCGGAGAGGAGCTTGATGCTGTAGGAGCGGTCGCTGGCCGAGATGCCGGTGCTGATCTTTTCCCTGGCGTCGATGGTGACCGTGAAGGCGGTTCCGAGGGACGCGGTGTTAGTCTGGACCTGTAGCGGGAGGTCGAGCTTCCTTGCGAGCTCTGGGGAGAGTGGGGTGCAGATGAGGCCCCGGCCTACGGTCGCCATGAAGT
>SXUH01000041.1 GCA_005791855.1 Bdellovibrionales bacterium | reverse complement strand
GTGGTCTCGCGGATGAAGAGCGCGTCGTACTCGGCGATCTTCCCGTAGTCCTTCTTCTCCACCAGCTCCACCAGCACGTCGTTCTCCTTCCCGGCCTTGATGAAGTTGTTCAGGGCCTTCTTGTCACTGGGAGGCATGGCCTCCTGCGGGTTGTGGAGGATGGCCAGGTCGTAGCGGTACTTCTTCTTGGCCTTGGGCTTGCGCCAGATCCGCCCGGAGTAGTCGTCCAGAGATGCGGCGAACTTGTCTTCGTCGGTGGAGGAGAGGGCGTTCAGGCTCCCGGTGCGGATGGACCTGATCTCCCACTTCTTGTCCCACTCGAAGTCCACGTGGAGGATGGGAGCGGGGAAGAGGTCGAAGATCTGCCGGGCCACGTCCTGGAGCTGCTCCTTCTCCGTCTTGCCGAAATAGATGGTGATGGAGAAGGCTTCATTGTTGGTCTGGTTCTTGAACGCTTTCTGAATCGCATCATCTAGGTCTTCCGTTTCGAGACTATAGAGGAAGGACTTCGAGAGGTCGTTGATCCCCTTGACCGTGGGAATAACCGAATGACCACGTGCTTCAGCGAGCAGGGAGCAGTAGTACCCGTTACTAAGGTACTTGTAGTTGCGGCAAAGGTTGATGATCTTGATCCGTTCGCTACCCTTGGATTCGTAGAGGTTCTCGTCCCAGTTCACGAGGTAGTCCTGCGGGGTCATGAGTTGTTCGACGGGGTAGTAGGAGTTCCAGTCTTTGAGTTTCTCGACGATGACGATGATTTTGGCCACGTGCCTTCCGGAATAGTCACCAATTAGCTGGTGAAGTTGAACGTACTTTAAGTACAATATCAGAATGGATGCCATCTTCAAGGGGGACTTTGCATGAAAAAAAAGAAAGCCCCCGCGACAAGGAAAGACTTCGACCTGGGCCTCTTGAAGCTCCGGAAGGCGAAGGTCGCGGACCTCTCGCAGCTGGTGGAGCTCGAGAACCAGTGCTTCTCCTACGACCAGCTAAGTCGGAGGAACTTCCACTGGATGATCAAGAACGCGCACTCGGTGTTCCTGGTGATGGAATATAAGACCAGACTCATTGGGTACGGGCTGGTGCTCATCAACGCCGGGACGAGCCTCGCGCGGCTCTACTCCATCTGCACCCTGCCGGAGTACCAGGGCTATGGCCTGGCCTCCCAGCTCATCAGCGAGCTCGAGACCATCGCCGCCGACGACGAGGACTGCGCCTACCTCCGGCTCGAGGTCAAGGCGAGCAACAAGGGGGCGATCAAGCTCTACGAGAAGCTCGGCTACCGGAAGTTCACGCAGAAGGAAGACTACTACGACGACGGCGAGACCGCGCTCTGCTACGAGAAGCGGATCCGGGTGCTAAAGCTCAAGCCCCGGCTCAACATCCCCTACTACTCGCAGGGGACGGACTTCACCTGTGGCCCGTCGTGCCTGATGATGGCCATGAACACCTTCAACCCGCGCCTGGAGATGTCCCTCTCAAACGAGCTCCAGATCTGGCGGGAAGCTACCACCATCTTCATGACCACGGGCCACGGCGGCTGCGGCCCCCGGGGCCTGGCCCTCTCGGCCTGGCGGCGGGGCTTCAGGCCCGAGCTCTACCTGTCTCACTCGAGTGTCCTCTTCAAGGACACCGTCCGGCGGCCCGAGAAGAAGCAGATCATCGAACTGGTCCACAAGGACTTCGAGAAGAAGATCGTCGAGACCGGGATCAAGGTCCACCGGAAGCGCCTGACCCTGGACGAGCTGGACCGGATCCTGAAGAGCGGGGGCATCCCCATCGTCCTCATCACCACCTACCACTTCGACAAGAACCGGATCCCGCACTGGGTGGTGGTCACCGCCTACGACGAGAGCTTCGTCTACATCCACGACCCGGACCAGTACATCCCGGACCAGCACGGCGGCGTGATCAGCCGGGTGCACATCCCGATCCACGAAGACCAGTTCCTGAAGATCTCCCGCTGGGGGAAGGACAAGGTGTCGGCGGCGGTGGTGGTCTACGGGGAGCACCGGATCCGGACCTGACCGGAGCCGGTGTCGACGAACCGCACGTTAGTTCTCTGCGCCGGAGCACAGTTCGAGTCCACGGTGGAGTCGATGAGGGTGCCGAAGCCCCAGTTCCCTAGCTGCTCGCACATGGTCTCACCAGTGTTGCGGATGCCGACGAAGAGGGAGCCGTCCGGGCAGGTGCGTTCCTGGAAGGTGCAGATGTTCCGCTCCTGGTCCCACACGAGGAGCTTGTCGGTGAGGGCCGGGTCGGCGTTGTCAAGGCCCATGCTCTCGCAGAACTCCTGGGCGAGGTCCTGGTTACTGATGAGCGCGTTCACCGAGGTGTTCACGGCGTAGCAGGAAAGGAAGTTGTCACTCTTGTCTTTCTGGAAGACGATGTTGATCACCTTCCGGAGGTCCTTCCCGCCGTAGCCCTTCTTGGTCCGCCGGGCCGCCGAGGAGTTGAGGCGCTGGTAGCTGATGGTGAGGACGGCGGGGTTCAGCGGAGTGTTCGGGGGCGTGTCGGGGAACGTGAGCGACATGTCTTCGATCGAAACCTGGCCGTTCATGTAGGTCCCTTCGAGGTTCGGGTTCCCGGCGAAGTCGAAGTCCCGGAACATCTCCGAGGACTCGATGTTGCCGGCGGCGTCCACGCCGGAGGCGTAGGAGATGGTGTCGAGCGGGAGGGCCACGTTGTTCGGGACGACGTTCCCCACGATGACGTTGTTGCCTCGGACGGTGGCTTCGCAGCTGTCCCGGTACTGGAGGATCCCGAAGATCACCTCGTGGAGCTGTTCGATGCTCTCCCGGGTCTCCGCGCCCTTCACCATGAGCTTCTGGTCCCGGACGTAGTCGACCAGCACCAGGGCCGAGGCCGCGAAGACGGCCGTGAGGACCATCCCCTGTACGATGGAAAAGCCCGCTTCACGCCGGCGGTGAATCTCTGGAAAGAACTTGAGCATGTCCCATCTTAAACTCGAAAGCCGATCTTTGGAATTAAGTCCATAAGCGCCGGGAAGCTTAATACTGAAGCAAATCCTTCGGGATAAGCTGCTCCGACTGCCAACAATCCTCGTCGATCCCCCGGACAGAGAGAAATCCCACCCCCCCTAACCTGTAGGAAGTTAAAACCCCCTGGTAATATTCTGGTAGTGTATTAAAATCACTGGATAACGAATGAGGTCGAATGGTTTTGTACCCAGGTACCAAGGGAGTGCTCCGGAGCCGCGGTTTCTCCATGGTGGAGCTGATGATCGGAGGCGCGTTCCTCGCGGGCGCGGGCCTCACCGCCATGCTCATCTTCGGGAACCACATGAAGGCCCAGAAGAACGTCTCCCACATCCAGAAGCTCCAGACCAACCACGCCAGCGTGTCCAAGCTCATGACGGATACCCGGAACTGCAACGCAACCTTTAATGACCAGTATGGAAAAACCACGATAGAAGACCCCGCTGCCCTCTACACCAGTGACACCGCCGCGACCTTCCTCCAGGACGCGGGGAACACCGTGCGGGGCGGACCGATCTTCCAGGTCGGTGGGTGGAGCGATCCGAGCAACACCTGGCGGGTCGAGGACATCGAGATGGTGCAGCTGCAGGATACCTCCGGCGCCACCGTGAACAACGTGGACAACTCCATCGCCCGACGCTACCGCATGGACGTGGACTACGTCCTCGCCGGAGTTTCGATGGGCACGGCGCAGGCGGGGGTGAAGGAAACCAAGTCCGTCTACCTCACCCTCCGGTTCGAGAAGACCGGCGCGGGGTCCGTCTTCCGCGGCTGCATGGACGCCCGGAAGAACTCGATCCAGAACCTCGAGAACGACCTGTGCGAGACCCTCACCCCTCCGGTGCCCTCCGCCGGCGGAGGCCAGATCTTCACCTGGAACAAGGACACCCAGAAGTGCCAGCTCGTGACCGGGGTCAAGACCTGCGGCGTGGGCTACACCATCGAGGGGATCACCTCCCTCGGCGTAGTGAAGTGCGAGAAGATCTCCAAGGCCCTGAACGCCCCGCTGATGATCAACTCCAACGGCTGCTCCACCACCAATAGCAACGCCCGCCTGGTCTTCGACAGCACCGGCAAGCTGAGGATCTCATGCTTCTAAGGACCTCCACCTCCCAGCGCGGCTTCAGCATGGTTGAGATCGTGATCTCCATGGGGATCCTCGGGATCATGGCCCTGGTCACCATGAAGCTCATCGATACCCAGGCGCAGAACGAGGCCATGGCGAGGAGCCAGGGGGAGATCGCCAAGACCATGGCCCTCCTCCAGGCCTCGATCAACGACCGGGACCGCTGCCAGATGATGTTCGCGGGCCGGGGCGTGAACCCGCCGGAGTACGTGAGCCAGCTCGTCTACATCACCCAGACCCAGATGAAGGTGCTCCTCGCCGGCGAAAGCCAGTACCAGGACTTCCGCGTGGACTCCATCGGCCTGAAACAGTCCACCATGATCAGCAAGGACGTCGCGGACGTGGACGTGACCTTCTCCATCGAGCGCAAGGGGATCAACTTCTTCCAGAGCTCGAACCGCTGGGTGACCATGCGGAAGACCATCTCCTTCGTCTACTCCGCGGACGCGAACAATAAGATCAAGAGCTGCGGCCCGGCCGTGGGAGACGCCAACCTCCTGGCCAAGCAGAACATCTGCCTGAACCTCGGGGCCGCGGCCACCTGGGACCCGGGGACCGGGGCCTGCCGCCTCAACACCATCCAGTGCCCGGTGGGCCAGATCCCGGAGAAGATGATCGAGCTCGGGAACCTCGAGTGCAAGCCGCTGCGGAACAACGTCGTCCTGAACGACTTCTTCGACATCTCTGCGGCCGGGATCAACTGCGCGGGCCGGGACATCCGGCTCGACGCGGTCTCCGGTGGGAAGATCCGCCTCATCTGCCCGTAGAATTCTCTCCTTGAAACTCTCCCGATTTCCGCTACCATCGTAGTATGCGCATAGAAGTCATCGTCGGAGACGAGGATCCGAAGATCTACCCCCTCTCCAAACCACGAATCGCCATCGGCTCCGGGGACACCTGCGAGATCGAGCTCAGGGCCACCGGCATCAGCCGGAAGCACCTGGTGATCGTGAGCGAAGACGACAACTACTTCGTCATCGACCAGGGCTCGACCAACGGGAGCTTCATCAACGAAGAGCGCCTGGTGCCGGGCCGGAAGGTCGAGTTCACCTCCTTCTTCCCCGTGCGCCTGGGAGACAGCGTCCTCATTAGCCTCCTGAGCGATCAGGAGTCCGTCGACTTCGTCCAGGAAACCCTGAAAGAGCTGGCCGAACATCCGGTGGCGCCGAAGACGGACGTCAAGGAAGGGGCCACCCGGGCCTTCAGCCTGAAGGAACTCCAGGCCGCGAGGACCGAGAACCTCGTGCGGAAGCGGAACGAGAAGATCGTCCAGAAGCGCTCCGAGGCGAGGAGCAGGGCCCCGGCCAAACCGGAACCGGACAAGACCCGGATGCGGGTGGTGAAGGGTGTGATCTTCGCCCTCTTCGTCGGCGCCGTCTACTATGGCCAGATCCTAAGCGAGCCCGAACCCGAACCCGTGATCCGGAAGGTGGGAGAGGACCTCTCGGTGCCGAAGGCGAGCGCTCCCGTCGCTGCCCCCGTCCCCCCACCCGCACCGGCCGAGGGAGCTCCGAGCACGGAGTTCCTCCTCGAGAGCTCGGAGCTCCCGACCAAGGAGCACCTGTGGAACCTCCTGGACGACATCAAGTGCGTCCTCGACACGGAGAAATACTTCTGCCAGAGCATCGCCGGCGCGGACCTGAGTCCCTGGGGCGCGTCCCAGGTCGGGTCGACGGTCAACGTCCTGGTCGACGGCTCGCGCTTCCTCGCCCGGGCCCGGGAGCTCCTGGTGAAGCCGGACCTCCCGGAGGAGCGGCCCCAGTACGAAGAGGAGATCAAGCTCGTGGCCGCGGTCTTCTTCATCCACGAGGCCATCCCGGCGACGGTCGACCTCGAGCTCCTGAAGGACCTCAAGCTCACCTTCGCCCTCTTCGACTCCACCGACGATCACAAGGTGGTGGGGGCGGTGATCGCCGTCAAGCCCGAGGGGCTCAAGCACGTCAAGCAGACCCTCCTGCCCACGCAGGTGCACGACATCTCCAACGAGGGAGCGGGGGCGCTGGGGTGGATCAAGAGCTACCTCACCGTCTACTAACTGCCCGACTTGGTTGGTGTCTGTAGGATCTTTCCTCAAATTTGCTCCATGCAAATTTTTTACCTTCGCGTGTCATCCAACAAAAAATTCATAATGTTAGGAGCCTTCTTGATGTCATGAATTTTGCGATCTTTGAGGCATGAAGAGGAAATGTCCTGACACAAATTGCGCATTCCCGGAAATGGTCATCAAAGACGGGTGCTTCAGAAGAAAGGAAGACTCTAAAACCATCCAGAGATTTCGATGTAAAATCTGTGGGCGACGTTTCTCTCATGCAACTTTTTCTGAAGCTTATCGGCACAAAAGACGTAGAGTGAACACGCCACTCCTGAGGCTTCTGTGCTCAGGTGTTTCGCTGAGAAGGTCTGCGATCCTCCTGGGGGTTCATCGAAAAACTGTTGAGCGGAAGCTACCTTTCCTTGCTCGGCGCTCTTCAAGGCTAAATCAAAAATATCTGCAGCGAATGAAAGGTAGGATCCACAACATCCAGATAGACGACCTGATCACTAAGGAGAATTCCAAGCTAAAACCACTCAGCGTATCGATCGCAGTTGACGAAGATAGGCGAATGATTCTCGCTCTCGAGGTCTCCCAGATTCCAGCCTTTGGAACCCTGGCGACCATAGCCAGGAAGAAGTATGGACATAGAGAGGATGAGCATCTCCATGGCTTAACCAGGCTCTTCCAAAAAGTCACTCCGATCCTTTCACCAGAGGTGGTCGTAAAGTCAGATGAACACCAACGTTATCCCTGGTATGTCACGGCGTACCTCCCCCGCGCAAAACACCTGACCTTCAAAAGCGAAAGGGGATCCATCGCCGGCCAGGGTGAACTGAAAAAGGTCGCCTTCGATCCGCTCTTTGCCGTCAACCACACTTGCGCGATATTGAGAGCTAACGTCAACCGGCTCATCCGGAAAACCTGGTGCACTACCAAGGACCCAAAGCGCTTAGAAGATCATCTTGAGATCTTTATATTTTTCTACAATCACCGGCTTCTGAAAAAAAGGTCAACACCACTATAGTAGGGCAGTTTACAGGGTTTTGAGGAACTCGATGAGCTCGAGCTTCTGCTCCCGGGTGTAGATCTCCCGGCCAGCGCTCAGGAAGATCCCTTCGTCGTGGCCCTTGTTGGAGAGCCCTTCCTTCGTCGTATCGTAGAAATAGTCGGGGTCCTTCTTCCAGTGCCCCGGGGTCTTCTCGCCCAGCGGGTATCCGACGCACTCCCTGTCGAAGTCGGTTTCCTTCGACCGGGCTTCGCCGGCGTGGTACGTGGCGGGCCTCTCCTCGCTCCGGGTGAGGAGCGCGCAGAGGTTCGGGATGGAGTTGTTGTGGAAGTAAGGCCAGCGCGCCCAGATCCCGTCAAGCGGCGGCGGCACGTATCCCTTCTGGGGCACCACCACCGTCCCGATGTTCTTCGAGATCGCCAGGCGGTTGAGGTCGGCGGAGAATTCGAACATCCCCAGGTACCGGCCCGGGTCCGTGCCGACGTTCCTCACCGGGGTCCTCCGGTGGTAGGTCACCCGGTGGTTCTGGAGGAGCTCATCGAGCGAGAGGCCCGCGGCGTCCTCTCTGCTCCAGCCCTTCTCGTAACCGCCGTGGCAGCGCTGGCAGGAGACCTTGTAGTGCGCCTCTCCGAGCTTGGCCCGCGCGAGGTCGATGGCCCCGCTCCCGAAGAACTTCTCGTACCTCGGAGGCCGGCTCGCGAAGACGGCGGCGGTGATGGCCTCGATGGTCCGGGTGTTCTCCTTCAGCCAGCCGTCGAGCCGGACGAGGTCCGTGCCCCGGCCGATCTCGTTCCAGAGGAAGTTGGTGTGCACCGGATTCCCCGAGACGATGGAGCCGTCGGAGAGCCAGCGGTTCTTGTACTTGAGGTTCCACCACACGGCGGGCTTGCTGTCGGCCACGAGCTCGGCGAGCTTGTTCTTCCGGGGGAACCGGTGGGAGACGGCGGTCCGGGTGGCGAACTCGTCGGGCCTGCGCTTGGCGAGCGACAGGGCCACCTGTGCCAGGCTCGTGTCCAGCCCGAGGGTGACCGGCACCTTCGTCCCGACGTACCGAAGCGCCCCCTTGGCCCGCGCGAACATCCGTCGTTCTCCGGCCGTCGTGTGGAGCGCTCCCTGGAAGAGGAAGCTGTTCACGTAGGGGGCGAGGGTCGCGCCCTGGCGGAAGAACTCGTTGGCCCGCGGGAAGCGGTTGGTGAGGCCCAGCACGCGCACGCCGAAGAGGTTCCCGGAGTGGCAGGCGGCGCAGCCGAAGGTGAGGGCCTCGCCGTCCTCAGTTTCGAAGACCGTGGTTCCCATGGGCCTGGACCTCTCCTCGGGAGTGAGCTCCGGCAGCGGATTGGGGTTCTCCGGCTGCGCGGCCGCAGGGTAGGTGTGGAGCCCGACCCACGCGTAGACCTCGTCCATGTTCTTGTAGGGAGAGACCACGCGGGCGAGCGAGTAGAGGAGCTGCCTCACCGGATCGTCTGCCTCCGAGTCGAAGAAAGCGCTAATGGGATCATAGGGGAGGAGGAGGTCGGAGACCGTCACAGGATAGAAGAGAGCGGCCTTCCTTCCGGCGGCCACCCGGGCCTTGAGCTCGCTCTCCGCCAGCCCGTAGACGTTCTCTCGGGGTGAGAGGATCTCCAGGTCTTTTTCCCAAAGGGAAGAAGCAAAAAGGGGGAATGTGAAACTAAATAAAAATAATTTTATCAATGACTTAGCCATGATCAATTTTTTAAAGCTTTAGAGTAAAGGTCAACTGTCCATTACTAACATCTTGATAGGTCTTGGTGTTAGAAAAAACTTTGGACCTTATGTTGACGGTAATCGGGATTTTCTTGATGATGGTCTTCGAAATCATAGCCATGATTTCACCTCCCAGAAAAAGAGCCATCGTTTGACCGCGATGGCTTTTTTTTTGGGGGAAGTGTCTAGGCGGCGATGCTCTTCACGATGAGGATCCGCTGGAACTCTCCCTCGATCTTCTCTGCAATCAGCGGGAACTGGTAGTACCCGTGCGCGCCCGCGGGAGTGGCGGCGTGGACCTTGGCCTTCTTCTCCGAGATGGACGTCGCCATGATCACCGTGAGGGTGTCCGGGCACTTCTGCTTGATCTGCGTGGTGAGCTGGTTCACGGCCTTGGGATTGACGTCGTAGTTGAAGACCACCAGCGCGGGCTTCTGCTTGAGGAGCTTGTTGAGCTCTCCGAGGGAGCTGCAGACCTCGTAGTGGTATCCCTTCGGGAACGCCGCGAGCGCCTTGCCGAAGAAGGTCGACTCGAAGTCGAAGAGCACCACGATCGGGTGCTTGCTCTTCTTCACCGGATAGGGGTTCGGTTTCTTGTGGGTCGAAGCGTGGTGCGGCCTCTTCGGCGACGAGGACCCGGCCCGGAACTCCAGGTCCGAGGCGATGCTCGCGAGCTCTTCTTCCTGCTTCAGCTGCTTATTCCGGAGGGCCTTGAGGTCCAGCTGGACGGTTGGTTTATCATCCTCATCGATCACGGACATGAGGGCTCCTTAGGGGTCAAGAAATCATTAATTTCCCTATCGGCAGAATCAAATTAAGAATTAAACTCTAACTTCTCTTGCCCACGTGTTTTCATTGGCTTAGAGTAGGAGGGCGTATGAGAACATCGGCCACCACCATTTCCGGCATCGACTGCCTCCAAGTCCTCGGGGACGACCCCAGCGTCGGAGTGGTCTTCCTCCACGGCTACGGGGCCAACATGCAGGACCTCTTCCCCCTCTGGGAGTACTGGCACCTGGACAAGTTCAACTGGTACTTCCCCAACGGCGTGCTGGATCTGAACATGGGCTACTACAGCGGCCGGGCGTGGTTCTCCATCGACATGGCCAGACTCGAGAAGGCCCTGCAGGAAGGTAAGCACCGGGACATGGCGTCCCACGAGCCGCCGGAGTTCCAGAGCACTCTGGGGAAGCTCGAGTCCCTGATCTCCGAGCTCGCTAAAAAACACGAAACCCTGGTGGTGGGTGGGTTCTCGCAAGGGGCCATGTGCGCCTTCCACCTGGCCATGAACGACCGGCTTAAGATCGACGGCCTGGTTCTTCTCTCGGGGAACCTCGTCGCCGACGCGAAGGTTCCGAAGAAAGCAAGACCCATCCCGTTCTACCAATCCCATGGAACCCGCGACCCGATCCTGCACATCGATGGTGCCCGCGCCATGGAAGATAAGCTTCGTGCGTTAAACTTCCAAGGCAAGCTCCATTCCTTCAACGGCGGACATGAAATTCCCTCTGGAGTCATCGCGGAAGTGAAGAGTTTCTTGAATCAATTTAGTCAACAAAAATAACTTATAAGTTTCTTCGGTTTTAGCATTAACACTCAGAAACCTTTGTCTTATAATATTTCCACCAGAGTTAATTCACCTCATCTAAACGGGCAATTTCTATGACTGTTTCACATGATTTTTCCTACGTCTCATCCTCTGATAATTCCTTCATCGACAGCCTCTACAACGACTTCAAAAAAAATCCCGACAGCGTCGACGCCTCCTGGAAGCAGTTCTTCTTCGGCGTGGAGTTCGCCCTGAACAAGGAGCCCGCGGAGGCCCCGGGCGCCCCGGGGACGGCGGTCTCTCCGAGCAACCTGAGCAAGGAATTCAAGGTCTACAAGTACATCGAAGCCTTCCGCTCCCGCGCGCACCTGGTGGCCACCACCAACCCGATCCGCGAGCGCGTGAACCGGTTCCCGAAGCTCGACCTCTCCGACTACGGCCTGACCATCGCCGACCTCGACAGCACCTTCGCCATCGGGGAGACCCTGGGCCTCAAGGCTCCGAAGCTCAAGGACATCATCGCCCACCTCAAGGGGATCTACTGCGGGGCCATCGGCGTGGAGTACATGCACATCAACGACTCCGAGATCCGGGAGTGGTTCCAGCTGCGCTTCGAGAACGGCGCCCACGACCGGAGCTTCACCATCGACAAGAAGAAGCGCATCCTCACCAAGCTCAACGAGGCCGTGGCCTTCGAGAACTTCCTCCACACCAAGTACGTGGGCCAGAAGCGGTTCTCGCTGGAAGGCGGGGAGAACACCATCCCGGCCCTGGACGCCATCATCAAATCCTCGGCCAAGTTC